>JAURZP010000064.1 GCA_030653335.1 Methanoregula sp.
TGGTCAACGAGTACATTGCATTAATCGAAGAGAAAAAATCTTTAACGGAGGAAGTTAATGACTTTAGCTGAACAGATTTCCGACCGATCTGACATTTGTCGTCATTTCATATGAATACAATGTAATCAATTATGACAACCACTATCACCGTCCGCGTACCGGATAATTTGGTATATCAACTTGATTAGTTGGCAGTTTCACTTGAACGTTCAAGAGCATATCTGGTAAAAAAGGCAATGGAGATGTATCTCTCTGAATATGCAGATTATCGCATTGCTCTCGAGCGGCTGCGGGACAAGGATGAAAACATAATTTCCTCACAGGAGATGAAAAACCTCCTTGGCATATCGGATTGATTATAAACGCTCTGTCTTCAATGACATAAAGAAGATCGACCGAACGGTTGCAGAACGGATAATCCATGAGATAGAGTCCGAACTTGCAAAAAACCCGGAAACCGGCGAAGCTCTGACAGGTCAGTTCAGGATATTGAATAAATATCGTGTCGGGAACTGGAGATTAATATATTCAATCCTTTCTGATAGTGTTCTCATTCTTCGAATCAGGCATCGGAGCGTTGTATACCAATAATATTCTCTATTGCATAATCTCGGGATGGAATAAAAATACCTGGGAATTCCTTAATTGGAATGTCTCAACACATACTGTTTTTTTCGTTTACTGATTCCGGTACCATTCAATCGTCTCTATTAATCCTGTCTTTACGGTGTATTCAGGGGCATACCCGAATGCGTCCTGTGCACGGGTAATATCGGCAAGGGAATCCCTGACATCACCGGTTCGTGGAGGTTCATACACCAGAGGTACGACAATGCCGGTGATCTCCATGATCAGAGATGCAAGCTCATTGAGGTCAATCCGTTTGCAATACGCCACATTGAACACACCATGCGCTTTACTCTCCATTGCCCGGATATTAGCCTGCACAACATCTTTTACATACGTAAAATCCCGGGTCTGTCCTCCATCACCATAAACCGTTGGTGATTTGTGGTTGAGGATGCCTGTAATGAAATTCGGGATGACCGCAGCATACTGGGATTTTGGATCCTGACGGGGTCCAAAGACATTGAAATACCGGAGAGAGAGCGTCTGGATCCCATACACTTCAGAAAAAACGTTCATGTAATACTCACCAGTAAGTTTCGAGACTGCATATGGGGAGAGCGGATTGGGCACCATATCCTCGCACTTGGGGAGTGTCTTAGTATTGCCGTAAACAGACGACGAAGACGCAAACAGGACTTTTCTCACGCCGCAATCACGCGCAGCAACCAGCACATTCAGCGTGCCGGTAACATTCGCTTCGTTGGTTGCAACCGGGTTGGCGATAGATCGTGGCACCGAAGCAATTGCCCCTTCATGAAAGATCCCGTCAGCGCCCTCAAAGGTTTTGGCCAGCAGAGGGAGATCGGTGATACTGCCCTTAACAAAGGTGACGGTATCTTTTTTAAGAAAAGGCTCGATGTTTGATAGCGTCCCAGAAAACAGGTTATCAAAGATAACAACTTCGTGGTTGTTCTGTACCAGATTCTCAACGATATGGGACCCGATAAATCCTGCACCGCCGGTGACGATATACTTCATGCACTCTCCTGATTATAACCGTAATTAAAAATATTCCGGATTAAGTTTTGGGTTTTATATTCTTAAAGAGGAGGTAGTAAATCAAGGGAATGGAATCCCTCATAATGCCAAAGTCCTGGGGTGGCAGTCCCATTTATAAGGTTTGAAGGGGACTAAATTTTTCACTAATTCGTTTAAGAGCAATTATCTATCCCCCCGCTCTGAAATATCCCGCACCGTGCTCATGACAGCAGACATACCAAAGTACTCGGTGATCCTGCTGCTGATCTCAACCGGAATGATCGTCCCGTCCTTTTTCTTCTGCTCCCTTTCAAACAGTATATGTCCGCGGGATTGGAACCACTGAACCTTATCGTCCGTAAGCAGGGTTTTTGGATGCACATCCAGATCATGCAGGCGCATATTCAAGAATTCCTTGTGTGAAAAACCCAAAAGGCGAGTGGCAATTGTATTGGTCTCAAAGATCTGACCATTGGTATCGTGAAGGAAGATCGCATCGCTCGCCCCGTCAAAGAGTGTACGGTAACGGAGTTCAGACTCAATGAGCTCATCCTTGATTCGTTTGCGCTCCGTGATATCTACCACCGAGCAGATGACCAGCCTCTCTTTGGTCAGGGAAGCTGTAGCTAAAAGCCAGATGACGGTCCGGTCTTTTTTGCGCAGCTCGATCTCCATATCGGCAATTTTTTCTTCATGACGGATTTTTTTGGTGAACTTTGCTTCCTGCTCATTGTCAAACCACAGGGACGAGAACTCCTGATTTTTGAGCTCGTCAAGGGTATATCCAAGGATATCTGCCGAATGCTGGTTAATCTCGCGGATCTTCTGGGACTCCAGGTCGAACGTGAACATACCCGACTGCGAGTTTTCAAAAATTTCCCGGTATTTTTTCTCCTGCATAAGCTGCCCTGCAAAGGCAGAGATGACGATACCTGCAGATACAAAAATATAGAAAAACGCACTGCTCGCTGCGTAAAGCCGGATATCAACCGGGCCATAGAGATACACAAGCCCTAAGAAAATCCAGCCGATGATAATCGTGAAGTACACAGAATAACGTGGGAATAAATACGCGAGAATTATGATCGGTATAATGTAAAAATACGGGAAAATATCATAATAACCGCTTTTTAACGAGAAGATCGATACAAGGATAATCACTATCGTAATGAGCAGGGTAAGCGAAAGCCACAGGGTTTTTTGCGAGGATATTGTCTTCATGAACTGCATCTCAGTTATGCTGATACAAGCTTGAACTTTGCTCGATTAATATAATATATGTTGTTACTGGAACAGGCAATTGGTTGAAAGGTGCTTTTTTTTTGAGTAAATAATTCTATGAGTTTTTTTATGCATGGGTTAAAAACCATTTGGATCTCAGGACTATTAATAGAATTCAGTAACATTGATAATTACTAAAATGAATGATAACAAACAACAGGTGCAGATACTGGATCTGGTAAAAACCGTACTCTACCTGCTGCTCGGTCTCGTGGTCATTCCAGTGGTCATCGGGTCATTTTTTCAGATCTCCTTATGGCACATGCTCGGCCTTGTAGGGTCGGTTCTCATTCTCCAGCCTGTGGCAGTCGTAGTCGGGCTCGGACTGGGCATACCTCCAGTACCTATCATGCTCATCATGATCTCCTTTGGAATCTCTATCATCTATGGACTGTTTGCCATCTGCGATAATTTTGCAAAACGATCGGTCTGGCTCAGCAAACATCTGACCTCCGTTCAGGCAATTGCCGAGAAATCCGCACTGTTCCAGCGATACGGGATCTTTACCCTTATGCCGTTCATCTGGATACCCGGTATAGGACTTTACGGGTGTGTACTTCTTGCCTGGTTGTTCAAATGGCGAGGGGCAAAAGGCGTTGGCGTGATCATGGCAGGCTGGATCATTTCTACGCTGCTTGTGTTAGGGGCATCGATAGGGATTCTGAGCAGCATCCATTAGCAAGAGGACATAAAAAAACTGCGCTGTCACATCATATGCACGGTTACATTAAAAAAAATCACTGATGTAATCGCACTCGTTCAGGGCAAGGCATGGCTGCGCATTGAATTTACAAAACTTATTCCTTTGCCCTGAACACGAGCCATTCCTTATCGCCCGCCTTTTTAAAACGGATAAGGACATATTTGCCGGAAAAGGCCTGTCCATGCAGGAGCACTTCGATCCGGTCATCTCTCCAGAACAAAAGTTCGTAGGTCCCGGTATCCTTAATCGTCACCTCACCGGCTCCATACTGCCCCTCTGGTATGGTTCCCTGAAAACCGATATAATCAATCGGGTGATCTTCTACCAGGATTGCGAGCCTGCGTTCACCGGATTTCTCCGGAAGTCCCTTTGGCACCGCCCAGCTCTTCAGCACCCCGTCACGCTCAAGCCGGAAATCGAAATGATGGTGGCTGGCGAAATGCTCGTGAAGGACAAAACGCAGCGGCTGATCGGGAGTCATGGGGGCCGTCTCGCTTTGCATTGCCGGATCAGGTTTTTGAGATCGCGCGCGGCAGCGGTAATGTCCTCAGCCCCGACAACAGCAGAAATTACCGCAACACCTGCAGCTCCTGCTGCAATCACTTCACGGACATTCCCCCGGTGTATTCCTCCGATGGCAATCACCGGAACTGACACATTCTGCCGTATTTCCCGCAACATGTAAGGCCCGTGCCCCGGCCCGGCATCCGGTTTGGATTCCGTTGAAAAGGTTGGGCTGAGCGCAACATAATCCGCCCCTTCCCGTTCGGCCCTCACAGCCTCATCAACCGTACTAACCGATACTCCGATGATGAACCCTTGTGGAGCGATCTGCCGGGCAACATCGGTACGCATATCCCCCTGTCCGAGATGCACGCCATCCGCCCCGCAGGCAACTGCCACGTCAAGCCGATCATTTATGATAAAAAGGGTTGAACTCCTGCGGGTAATTTCGCGAACGGTTCGCCCAATCCGTATCAGATCTCTGCTGCTGCAGGATTTGTCACGGAGCTGGATGACATCGGCTCCCCCGGCAATCGCCAGCTGTGCAATCTCCGCATGGGTCTTTTCCCGCCCGATATTCTCATCAGTGATTATGTAGAGCTCAAAGTTCATAGTGGAGTTTCAAACGGATCTGATCTTTGCATCGGCCTTAAGATCAGCGGGCGTAAGTCCGGCAAGTTCATCGAAGAGGGCGACTTTAAACGAGTATGGCCCATGGGCCACGGCTACTGCCCGTTCCCCGGCGATACCAAACGCAGCAAGGGCTGCTGCTGATGCCAGAACCATATCATCTGATTCCGCAGCAAATGCGCCCGTCACTGATGCTGCCATGCACCCTGTACCCGAAATACCGCCCATCATCTTATGACCGTTCTCTACGAGCAGGACACGTCTTCCATCGGTCACGATATCGGTGACACCACTCACAACCACCGTGAGACCGGCACGGGTTGCAAATGCCTTTGCAATTGCTACGGGATCTCCAGAGAGTCCGGCAGAATCCACACCCCGCACCTTTCCATCTGCGCCGGCAAGAACACCGATCTCCCCGGCATTTCCCTTGAGAATAGTGATCTCCAGTTCGTCAAGCAGGCGCCGGGCGGTCTCCGTCCGGAAACGGGTCGCTCCTGCCCCCACCGGATCAAGGATGATTGGGATCTTTAACTCGTTTGCCTTCCTGCCGGCTGCAAGCATAGATTCGACCTGGACCTTGTTGAGCGTCCCGATATTGAGCACGAGCGCCCCGACAATACCGGTCATATCTGCAACTTCTTCGATTGCATCGGCCATGATCGGTGCACCGCCGGCACAGATCGTGATATTGGCGCAGTCATTGACCGTGACGTAGTTGGTGATATGGTGGACAAGCGGGTGATTCTTCCGCACGCGGGCAAACAGTTCGGATAGTTGAGCAGGCGTCATAAATGATCTCCAGATCTGGTGTAGTATTCCAGATAACCGTGTTACACAAATATTTGCAGCGGGACTATTAAACCGTGATATGCAAGGAATCTTTAAAAAAAAGTGACCCGGTTATCGCGTGAGTTCCTCTAACGTAGCGATGAGCATATCGATCTCTTCTGGGGTATTATACAGCGCAAGACTTGCCCGGACAGTACCGTCGGGAAGGCCAAGCGCTTCCATCAGCGGCTGACAGCAGTGATGACCGGATCGCACCAGAATATCTGCCGCTTCATCCAGCTGCTGGGCCACCTCATGCGGGTGGAACCCGTCAACAGTGAACGAGACAACCCCGATACGGGATTCAGGACGCGGTGGGGCATAGACATGAATCCGTTTATTTTGGGAAAGTCCGTTGATCAACCGCGTAGTAAGAGCCTCTTCATGGCGCTGGATCTTTTTCATACCAATCTTTTTTAGATACTCAGCCGCTACACCAAGCCCGATGCCCCCGGCAATGTTGGGGGTACCGGCCTCGTATTTCTGGTATCCTCCGGCTGTTGTGTAACCGGTTCCGGTCACCGTCTCGACCATTCCCCCGCCGAGAATGAAAGGTTCAAGATCCGGCTCTTTCATCCATAGGACTCCAGTACCAGTCGGACCGCACATCTTGTGGCCGGAGAACGTGAAATAATCACAGCCAAGCGATGAAACATCAACCGGAATGTGCGGGACCGTCTGCGCACCATCAACGAGCAGGAGTACACCTCGATCATGGCAGACTTGTGCAATTTCCTTAATGGGAGTGACCACCCCCAGCACATTGGAGGCATGGGTAACAGTAACGAGTCGCGTACGGGGAGTGATCACCGCTTCAAGCGCTGCAAGATCGGGCGAATAGTCCGGTCTGATACCGATCAGGTCAACTTCCACACCCAAAGATTTCAGCGCACGCCATGGGAGCAGGTTGGAGTGGTGTTCAAGGATGGTTGTGACCACACGATCTTCGGGTTTCCACACCAGACCACGGGCGACCATGTTGATCGCCTCAGTGGTATTTTTGGTAAACACACAAGTGCCGTTCTTTCCACCGATAAACTCAGATACCTTCTCGTGGGAATGCCAGTAGCGCTGGCTTGCGACCTGTGTGAGGCGGTGCACCCCCCGGCCGACATTGGCCCGGTAGTTGTGCTCGAACTCAACCATCGCTTCGATCACAGGTTCGGGTGAAAAACTCGTAGCTGCGTTATCGAGGTAGATGATATCCCCGAGAATGGGAAAGTCCTTCCGTATCTCCGCTACGTTAAATTCCTCACTCGTTTGTTCGTCCATTACCGGTTCCATAATTTTTCCTTCCAAATCTTCTGTTTTTGGATTCTCTTCCATCCCTTGTTTATTATCAAACGTTACCTGTGGAGGTGCACGGGCGGGCCCGGTCACAAGTGTGTAATCTTCATTGAAGGGAACACCTTTGAGTTTACAAAGTTCCCGCATCTTTGGAGGCAGTGCCCGCCAACGCCAGAGTCCCCAGAGGTAAAATGCTTCAGGTAAACCTTTCTTTGCCGCCCATCGTAAAAGGAACGCATCCCAGCGTTTTGCATACTCCGGCTGGAGCACCCGAAGTTCCTCATACTCACTCTCGAACATCGCGGGGCAGAGATAACACCCGATGCGTTCGAGGCCCTTGTCATACAGCGGGTTTGTCGCAACCTTCTGCCACCAGAGGTAGAGAAAGACTTCGAGCGCACGCCAGTGGCGGATGGGTGAGATATTGAGCTGGAGCGGGTTTGCCGGGTTCTGGCTGGTCTCGTCAAGACCCGCCCGGTTCCACGACTCATACCAGCGGTTGCCCTGCACCGTGACGCAGGGGCCGACATCTGCGAGATAGAGTTTGAGCGGGTGGAGTTTCTGGAGTTTGCAGCACCAGCGGTTGTCTTTGCCCGGAGGTCCAGCTTTTTCTGCTGCCTGCCAGAAGTCACCGGCTTTTCTTATGATCTCAACTCCCTGTGATTCGACAAACGCAATCGTCTCTGGGAATTCGAGGCCCGTATCAATAAAAAACGCTCTGGTCACGCCGGCTTTCCTTGCGATATGGAGGACGGCGGTGCTGTCCTTTCCTCCGGAGAACGAGACGTTGGCAGTCGGACGATCACTGATATGTTGCTTGATTGCCCGGATCGCGTGGCGTTCAAGGTTTTTTAAGTGGAAACGGTTCTTTTCTATCGCCACATCCCAGCCGGGATTTTTTGGGGTTCGGGGAATGACCGTGATGAGCTCTTTGACCTTGATGGATCCTTCCTTTACCATACCGGTACCAAACCGGTTTTTGTATTTCACTATGACCGTTCCCTCAGGCACTGGAATTTTTAGCCCGATCCGTTTGCCACCAACGCGTCCCTGCTCCTGCCGGACATTCGTGTGGGTGTCGAGATCGATGATGCCCTGCGTGGCATGCGGGAGGATGAACGGGAGTGCTTCGGGTGAAAGGTCAAGGC
>JAURZP010000066.1 GCA_030653335.1 Methanoregula sp.
ATAAAATTCAGAAGAAAGATCACAGATGTGAAAATTACAATAAGAGAAGGAATTACCGTAACTTTTATTCTTGATCGCTCAATGGTATCTACAAGCAGATTATAGATGGTAAATTCATGCGGAAACCGGGTGATGAGATACGATACTACAAAACCGACGATAATAAAGAATCCCGCATGTCCGATACAGGTAAGCACCATTTTTGCAGGATCCTGAAGTAACGCCAGTACCATTGCAAGATACAATACAGCAATGCCAACAGAGGCAACTACACCATGGCGGGGATAATAATATGCGATAAGTATAATGGGAAAATAAAACAGGGGGTCGAAGATAACCGTCTGGTTAAAAAAGAGCATGTAAAAATTCAAAACAACAGCGATAATTAACGTACATATAATAGTATAGGGAAGAGTGTCTGGATTGTCTTTCAGCCGTTTAAGTATTTTTTCAAACATAAAATATTCCAACCAGAAAAATATTTTAATCAGTTTGTTATGGTTCTTCAGGCAAACCAGACGGTCATCTTCGATCCCCTGTTTTATTTTCCCATTATCCTTATCGCATATTTATATCCCCGCAGAGGAGTGTCTGCGTCCGTAGTTATTGCATTGCTGTATATTGTAATGGTCAATCTTATACCCGATTTATCTTCAGAAATTGTGATTACCTGTATCGGACATGCGGGATTCTTTGTTATCATCGGGTTTGTCGTATCCTATCTCAATATCTGTTTTTCACGGGAAGGACCAATCCATGAACGGTTTGCAAATATTGTGGAATCCTCAGGGTACGAAGCGTACATTGGAGTGACACCGGATGGCATGGTTACTGACTGGAACAAAGGTTCTGAACTATTGTACGGGTACAAATCGCATGAGATCATTAACCATTCAATTTTCCTGCTTATGTCTCCGGACCGGCCGGATGACATTAAGCACCTGCTTAAAAAGATAGAAGAAGGCACCGGTATCGAAGAATATGAAACAGAACAGATGACAAAAGATCGGAAGCGGATTCAGATCTCACTTACTGTCTCTCCCATAACAAATTATCGCAACGATGTGATTGGTGCCCTGGTTCTCGCACATAACATCACTGAACGCAAAATACGTGAGCAGGTGTTGCGGGAGAATGAAGCCAGACAGCGTGCAATGATTGCAAATATTGCAGATGTTATTGCAATTATCGATATTAAAGGAATAATCCGCTACAAAAGTGAAAATATCGAAAAACTTTTCGGATGGAAGCCCGAAGATCTTGTCGGTCATTCGTACACAAAAACTGCACATCCGGATGATGTGGAACGAATAAAAAACGTTTTTCTCAAACTCATAATAGAAGAGAATGCATCCACAACCATTGAATATCGCTATCAACTAAAAGACGGATGTTTCCACACCATCCAGCTCACAGCAAAAAACCTTGTTCAGGATCCAATGATCAATGGAGTTTTAGTAAATTTCCATGATATTACGGAACGAAAACTGTTAGAAGACACTTTAATGCATGTGAACCAGAAGTTAAACGTGCTCTCCCAGTTGACACGAAAAGACTTAACCAACCAGATCTTTGTCCTGAGCAGTTACCTCGAACTGGCAGTACAGGATGCTGAGGGGCAGGATAAGGTTATTGAGAGAATTCAAAACAGTCAGCAGGCAGCCCGGTTGATCAATGAGATCGCAGAATTTACCAAAGATTACCAGGATATGGGTGCAAAGCCCCCGAAATGGCAAAACGTAAAGATGGTGTCGTTACTGGGACTCTCACATATATCCATCGGGAAAATCCAGCACAGCCTTGAAACAGAAAAACTTGAGATCTTTGCCGATCCCCTGCTGGAAAATGTATTCCAGCGCATCTTTGAAAACTCCGTTGCGCACGGAAGCCATGTGACACGGATCCGGGTCTGGTACAGCACCATACCCGGAGGAGTCATCATCTACTTTGAAGACAACGGCATCGGTATCCCGCAATCGCAAAAAGAGCAGATCTTTTTGCGCGGCGCAACTGCCCGTTCTGCTATGCGGAGTCTGATTTTTACTAAGGAAATTCTCGATATTACCGGTATCACAATAGAAGAGACTGGTGAACCTGGAGCAGGAGTACGGTTCGAGATCACGGTGCCTGACGGGATATGGCGTTTTTCTTTAGAAGGGTGAATGATGGCAGAAAAAATCCTTGTCCTCTATGTAGATGATGAACCCGCACTGCTCGATATCGGCAAACTGTTTCTTGAGCGTACCGGGAATTTTTCTGTTGTAACGATTAATTCAGCATCGGCTGCGTTTGCACTCCTCAAAAAAAAGCATTTCGATGCCATTGTTTCTGATTACCAGATGCCCGGTATCGATGGGATCGCGTTTCTTAAATCCATCCGGGCACAGGGTGACAAAATATCATTTGTTATCTTCACAGGGCGGGGCAGGGAAGAGATAGCAATAGAAGCGCTCAACAATGGTGCAGATTTCTATCTCCAGAAAGGCGGTGATCCAAAATCCCAGTTTGTGGAACTTGCCCACATGATACGGACTGCTGTAAAACGGCGTCGGACTGAAGACGCGCTTTCAGAGAGCGAGGAGCGGTTCCGTGGCATCACAGACAGGATCTCTGATCTGATCCTGATTGTCGATCCACAAGGATTCTCAACTTTTGTGTCACCCTCCATTATCTCCATCCTTGGATATCCCCCGGAGTTATATTTCAAAAAATTGGTAGAGTCGATTAGTATTCCGGCAGAAGATGCAGAGAAACTGGCGTATGCATTTGAGCGGTTAAATAACGGAAGCCTTGCGGAGCATCTGGATTTCCGGATGAAAAAACACGATGGATCGTATGCAGTATTCGATGGAAGGGCACTACCCGTTTTAAAAGATGGAGTCTATGCCGGAATCCAGTTGGTTGCCCGCGATATCACGGATCGTAAACGTGCAGAAGTGGCATTGCAGCAGGCAAACAGGAAACTCCATCTCCTCTCCGGCATCACACGGCATGACATTAAAAATCAGCTCACTGTATTACGGGAGTATATCCGGACTCTGCAAGAAACGATCCCTGATCCTGCACTTGAGGGGAATTTTACCCGGATAATAAATGTCAGTGAGCGGATTGCAGCAATGATCCAGATTACCAAAACCTATGAGAACATCGGTGTCAATGCTCCCGTCTGGCAGGATTTCCACTCGCTATTTGATACTGCAATCCATGACACTCCGGTTGGAAAGATTCAATGTATTAACGAGATCCCGTCCGGTACAGAAGTTTTTGCAGACCCGCTGATTGTCAAGGTCTGTTACAATCTTATTGACAATGCAGTCCGGTATGGTAAGAAGATCACAACAATCCGTTTTCTGGTCCGGAAACGAAATGATGATACGATCATCATCTGCGAAGATGATGGGGTTGGGGTTCCTGCCGATGTTAAAGAAAAAATCTTTGAACGTGGGTTTGGGACAAACACCGGACTGGGCTTAGCCCTTTCCCGGGAGATTCTTGACATTTCCGGAATCACCCTGCGCGAAACTGGCGAGCCGGGGAAGGGAGCACGATTCGAGATGACGGTGCCAAAAGGAGTGGTCCGGTTCGCTGCGCCACGATGAATTTAAAAAAAAATCTGCTTTAAACCCCCCACCAACACTTTCACACCACGCTCTTATCGATTTAATAACCCTCTCTTTTTACTCTATTGCATGGAATGCCTGCACAAACCAATGGAGAATGGAAGAATCAGAACAAGTATCGCGAAATATGATGTTGATAAAATAACTAAAATCCGAAAAAAAATTGAACAGGTCTTTGGGAGGGCAAGTACCTGGGACGATGTGACGATATCTGAAAGGTACAACATTTCCGGTGATGGTGATTTGATTATGATCATCCGATAATTTTTTTTCAACCAAAAAAAAGAGCCTGTTAGTATTATTATCTTTCATATCAATCCAATGATATGGATATCATACAACAGGGAACATCCCTTATCCTTAAGGGTCGTCGTCTTTCTGAGTTGGACCTCTTTGTATGCCGCATGCTTGATATCCTTACTTCATACACCCCCTACGTAATCGTCAGCGGATATGTGGCAATATTATTTGGAAGGACACGGAGCACTGAAGATGTTGATCTTCTGATACCGGTGTGCGATGTATCATCGTTTCTTTTACTTCATGATCGATTCATAGAACAGGGTTACGAATTTTTGAATGCTGAAGACGGGCGTGGGCTGTACTCAATCCTTTCCTCTGGTTCAGGAATCCGTCTCTGTGAAAAGGATAAATTCATACCAAATATTGAGATTAAATTTATCAGGAATGAATCGGATGCCTATTCATTCAAAAACCGGATCTCCCTTATGACTAATGACAGAACCTTCTGGATAGGCCCACTTGAAATGCAGATTGCCTATAAGTTTTGGCTGGGTAGTGGAAAAGATATCGAGGATGCAATTTATATCCATGAGATTTCCCGGGATTTCATAGATGAAGACCTGTTACGGGAGTTCTGCTCATCCTTTGGAGTTCACTTATGATTCCTCCTGATCCAGAATTGCGAGAGCAGAACAGAAGAGAGCGGATCTGGTTTGTAAAAAAATCGGCGGACTGGGTTAAGAATGTCTCCAATGAAGTGTGGAGTGAAAGACAATGTAACCTGATCAATGCTCTGCTCGCAAACAGGGAAAATATTCCCATAACAAAAGAACAATATCTCCGTATGATCGAGTCTGCAAAAAGGATTTCAGACCGGAGAACAGGATCACCGGTTATGCCTTCTCAGATGACGATAGCGTCTCTGGTAAAGAGAAGAACTCTTGGGGCTGGTTTAAGAAAAACAAC
>JAURZP010000080.1 GCA_030653335.1 Methanoregula sp.
AGAACAGCAAACCCCAAAAGTAACCACATACATCCCCCATAAAATATAACAGGATTTGTGAATTTCATATGAAATTTGTCTTTTTCAATAGTTTCAATTTCCACGTTGACTATACTGAATGATTTTACGTTATCCATGAACTTTAAAAACCAATCAACAAATAGGCCAGATAAGATTACAAGCCCAATTAATAAAGTAAAGACTGAAATAATGATGGGGATATCAAAAAAATCTGCAGTGATAAAAATTTATCTCAACAAAAGCAATTAAAATTTTTGGTTTTCATTTTTTCTCATGAATATAAGATATCAAAATGACTTAACGATCCTAAAAATATTTGATATCTTCAATACCAACACCATATCCTTCGATAGACACATAAATTAACTTTTTAAATATTTTACAGTCAACAGTGTATTATTAAAAAAAGAGAATTATTTCCTCGCAATCGTCACATACCCCGAGTGACTCACCGAAGTAGAAGGCCGCGTTCCTCTCTTGGACCGGGTCATCTCCCGCTCGATCAGTTCATGGGTGTGCACCTCGCGAAACAGTGGGGTGGCTTCATCGACAACGATTGCCATCTGCTCCAGAAATGGAGTGTAACATGCGAGATAGCCGCCGGATCGCAGCAGGGAATACGCGTGTGTCACATGCTCGGGTTGGATCTGTAGATCGGGGTGAACCACATCATAGCTACCTTCCGCTGCGAGGAAATCGGCAGCCACTGCTTAATCAACCTCCCCGAAGATGACCGTGATGCGGAAGTCCGTGAGATGGAGACAGCGTTTGTGCTGGACCTGCTCCGTCAGGCAGCGGCATTGGGCTGCATGGCGGTCCGGTTTACTGGCGGGGAACCCCTATTACGCCCGGATCTGCCGGAACTTTACCTTGCTGCCCGTAAGCTGGGGATGCAGGTGTTCCTGTTTACCAACGCCCGGCTGATAACTCCGGAGTTTGTGCAGCTTCTTTCCCATTACCCGCCGGGGCGGGTGGTGGAGCTGACGGTGTACGGGATGCACCCGGAATCATACGATGCCGTAGCCGGGGTAAAGGGTGCTTATCATGAATTCGGGAGGGGTGTTGACCTGCTCCTTGCGTATAAGATCCCGTTCGTCGTGAAGCAGGCATTTCTCTCCCCCAACAAGGCAGAACTGGAAGAGTTCGAGGCATGGGCGGCAACGATCCCCTCCATGGACAAGCGGCCCGGCTATTTGATGAACTTCGACCTCAGTGCACGTCGCGATGATACGGAGAAAAGCCGGAGGATCGAGAAACTCCGGCTCTCCCCGGCTGAGACCGTTGCGATGCTTGCCCGGGACCCGAAGTACGTTTCCGGCATGCAGGAATTCTGCTCAAAGTTCATGCGTCCGCCGGGCGACAAGATCTTCTCCTGCGGAGCCGGGCACGGTACCTGTGTGGATGCTTACGGGAATGCCCAGATGTGCCTCCCCCTCCGGCACAAGGATACCATCTATGATCTCCACACGGGTACTTTACGGGAAGCACTCACGGAATTCTTCCCCCGGTTCCGTGAACGGAAGGCAGAAACCCCGGAGTACCTCCGGCGCTATGCGGTCTGTTTCTTAAAAGGGCTCTGCGAGCAGTGCCCGTCGAAATCGTGGATGGAGCATGGGACGCTCGATACCCCGGTGGAATACCTCTGCGAGGTTGCTCACGCACAAGCCCGGTTCCTCGGGTTGATCGGGGAATCGGAGAATTCATGGGAAGTGACGGACGGAAAAGAGCGGGGGGAGCGGTTCGCGGCCGCGAAGACAGCATGATTCTGATATGGACGGATCTTTTTGGGATTTCCTGATCCCGGTCAGGGCATACATGTCCGGTCAGATGGGATGTGGAACCGGCAGCGAGGAGGGGTTTATGGATGCGTAGGCAGAAAAGGCGGGATCTGACGGTACTGGATAAGGATCCTCACAAGCATTACTATTTCCAGGAGATGTTGCGTTAAAGATGGTCAGGCAGACAAAATCTATTTATGACTTGCATTTGATAATTATGTCTTGTAAAAAGGAATTGTGATTTGAGTTATGCACACAGCCGTAACCAAACGCGGGCAGACCGTTATTCCGGCAGCTCTGCGGAAGCGGTACCAGATAGGTGTCGGGGTGCATTTAGTCTGGCTGGATGACGGGGAAACTATCCGCGTCGTGCCTGTTCCGGATGACCCGATACCCTCCCTGAGGGGACGGGGGCGGGGGCAGAAGGCAACAGAGCGCCTGTTAGCGGAACGAAAAAAGGACCGGGACCGTGAAGAAAGCAGCTGACGCCGGCAAACGATCCTCAGTGGAGACCGTACCGGCAAATCCCTACCTTCTGGATACATCGGCGCTCCTGTCCTTCATCGAGGATGAAGCGGGTGCGGACCGCGTAGAGCAGGTATTGAAACTGGCAACCACCCTGATACCCTGGCCGGTTCTTCTGGAAACCTATTACATCACCATCCAGGAAGCGGGCCAGGCGGAGGCGGATCAACGCATCGCCTTAATCAAGCAACTGAATGTCAAAATCCTGTGGGATATGGATGAACCTACGTTGTTGATAGCAGCAAAGTTAAAAGCCAGCCATCGCATCTCCCTGGCTGAAGCCATTATCGCCGCTTTTGCCATCCGGAGGGTCGCGGTGCTGATGCACAAGGATCCGGAATATGATGCCCTCACCGGGCTTTTACCGATGGAGGCACTGCCATACAAGCCCTCTGTCGCTGCAAAGCGAAAATAACGGGAATACTTCCCGGATGTGATTCTTCCGCTCTATTTTTATTATTAATACACGAGATGACAATAACCGGCGTATCACACCGGCGTTGTGCGGTCTGTTTCCTCAAGGGGTTCTGCGAGCAGTGCCCGGCGAAGTCGTGGATGGAGAATGGGACGCTGGATACCCCGATGGAGTACCTCTGTGATGTCGCCCATGCGGAGGCAAAATATCTTGGGCTCCTTAGCGAGGGAGAGAAGGTGTGGGAAGTCACGGACGGGCGGGAGAGGGTGGAGCGGTTCGCAACGGTGACTGGTCTATGCCGTGGAAAATTTGGCGGGCTGGAATCGCTCATGAGTGAGCGACGACCCGGCGGTGCGAGCGGTTGCTGCAGGAATATTGGAGTCAATATCGGATTCCAAAATCCTCTATAAAAAATTCCGAAACTCTCACAACCCAACAGAGGGTTCCGGCACATCCCGCGAAATCCCTTTCACAAAAATTTCTCTCCAGACATGATCCACTTCACCAAATTTTTCTAAAAAACAATTTCCCCAAAAATTTTCCCGGAACCCCCACAAAAAATATTTCCGGCACACGCGATGAACGCACAGTT
>JAURZP010000086.1 GCA_030653335.1 Methanoregula sp.
GCAATCCTTCTCGAAGACGAACTTTACAATAAGCGAAAGAATTCAGAGATCGCTGACGACCCGGTCTTTTTATTAAGCGATGAGATCATTGGCATGGCAATTGCAGAATGCATTGGTGGTACCTATGCACGGTTTGAATTCACCCGGTATGATCAGAAGAAACCGGGGATCCTCGCAAAGCTCGGACCGTTCCTCGATGACGCGGTTGCCGGGTTGATTGCAGGTTGCACATCACGACTCTACAGCGATTGCGTATGAAAATTCTCAAATCTCTTCTGCAGTTTACGACAGTACTTCCTCTGGGTAAACCGCAGGATCTCGAACCATTTGCCAGGCATTCATATCTTTATCCGGTTGCCGGTTATGTCATCGGAGCAATTGTCGCACTTCCGGTTTTTTTTATCGCTGACCATACGATTGCAGCAGCTGTTGCCATTGCACTGATTATGCTGATATCAGGTGCCCATCATTTTGACGGCCTGTTGGATTTCGGTGATGGCTTAATGGCACACGGGGACCGTGAGAAGCGGATCAGAGCGCTCACCGACCGGTATATCGGTGCGGGGGGTGTTGCTGCAGGGATCGTGATCATACTTCTCCTGTTTGCCGGATTACAGGCATCAACGTCTATTGTGTTTGCCATCATCATTGGAGAAGTCTGTGCAAAACTTTCAATGACCTTACTTACAACATATGGCACGCCATTCAGGCAGGGGATTCACAGCTATCTCCACCAGTTCTCAAAACCCCATTTCCCACTCATTGCCGCACTCTTGTGTGCGCCAATTCTCTTCATTCCGATTGCTCCTTTCAAATTGATCGGCGCCATTCTGGTTGCAGTCTTGTGCCCGGCAATCATGCTGCTTGTTTCAAAACGTTTGTTTGGCGGAGTGAACGGAGATGTTGTTGGTGCCGCAAACGAAATTACACGGGCTTGTGCAATAATTGCACTCGCCATCATCTGATTTTTGGGTCGTGTCATACGATCATTGACAGCCAATTTCTGAACAGGAACCGTGCGCGAATTGCACATACGAAAAAAAGCTCATCGCATCGTCCTCCCATAGGATCAAAAGGGGATATACGGATCGCGGGAACCTGAAAAACCCCATTTTTCCCATCCCGACATTCTATAGATCACCTTAAAAGCCGATCTGCTTCCCAATAGCATCCATTAGCGTAAATTTTAAACCGTTTATCTACCTTTGTCTGACTCAACACATACCAAAATAGCGAGTCCTCAAATCCGTGTGACGGAATTCCCCCTTTTCTGCAACCTAAAGCCGTTCTGTCCAGCTTAAGACCTTTAGGGTGCGTGATCCCTCACGACGGAGAGGTACACCGGCAGGAACCTCCAGACCTCATCTCCCGACATAGGATCAAAAGGTAATATCAGGATCCCTTATACATCCCCGCAAACCCTTTGTTTGCATCATCTTCGCATTCGATTGCAAAGCCATCCCGGATTAATGTGTTGAACAACATTGCAGCATTCATCAGGTTGTCATCAGTTGCAGATCCTTTCCGGATATCATTAAGAGCCTGTTGCTGGGGAGTCGGAGTCAGGCGTTTTCCTACCCACACACCTTTACAGTAACGACAGTATGCACAATGACTGTAAACGGATACTTCGCCATCAGCACATGAAACAAGAACACGGTTTTTTTTCTCATCCCGCTCAAACGTCAAGGTCTTCATGCAGGAAAGGTATTCAACCATCTGATATGAGAATGTCGGTATGAATTTTATATTTAAAAACGCAAAACCTCCGAAAATCGAAATGTTTTAAATAGATGGATCTCATACATGTAATACTCGCATAAACTGACTGTAAGCGGACAGTCTTAAACGTTTATTTGGAGGGAGATTAATGGCATCTGAAAAGCCCCACATGAATCTGGCTGTTATCGGACACATCGACCACGGAAAGTCAACAACCGTCGGAAGGATGATGTTCGAGACTGGTGCAGTACCTGCACACATCATCGAAGGTTACCGAAAGGAGGCTGCATCTAAGGGTAAGGCCACTTTTGAATTTGCATGGGTTATGGACAACTTAAAGGAAGAACGTGAAAGGGGTATCACTATCGATATCGCCCACAAGCGTTTCGATACACCCAAGTTCTATTTTACAGTCGTCGACTGCCCCGGACACAGAGACTTTGTCAAGAACATGATCACCGGTGCATCACAGGCTGATGCAGCAATTCTCGTAGTTGCAGCCCCAGATGGTGTAATGGACCAGACGAAAGAGCACGTGTTCCTTGCCCGTACACTCGGCATTACGCAGATCATCATCGCCATCAACAAGATGGACTCAGTAAAATTCGATGAGAAGCGGTTCAACGAGGTCAAGAAGGATCTCTCCGATCTTATCAAGATGGTAGGGTACAAACCTGATGAGACTCTTTTCATACCGATCAGCTCACTGGGTGGCCAGAATATCAAGAGCGTCAGCCCCGAAACTCCATGGTACAAGGGTCTGGCACTGATCCCGGCCCTCGACACATTCAAAGAGCCGGCAAAACCGACTGACAAACCATTCCGTCTTCCAATTCAGGATGTCTACAGCATCAGCGGTATCGGCACTGTACCGGTAGGCCGTGTTGAGACAGGTATCATGAAGAAAGGAATGAAAGTATCCTTCATGCCTGCCAACAAGGATGGAGAAATCAAGTCCATTGAGATGCACCACGAAGAGATCCCACAGGCATTACCCGGTGACAACATCGGGTTCAACGTCCGTGGTATCGGAAAGGGTGAAATCCGCCGCGGCGATGTCTGCGGACCAGCAGATGTACCACCGACCGTTGCTGACGAGTTCACTGCACAGATCGTCGTGCTCCAGCACCCCAGCGCACTGACCGTTGGATACACTCCGGTCTTCCACTGCCATACCACCCAGACAGCCTGCACATTCATGGAACTCCAGAAAAAACTTGATCCACGCACAGGTCAGACCAAAGAAGAGAACCCGGCGTTCCTCAAGACCGGCGATGCAGCAATTGTCGTTATCAAACCGACAAAACCGATGGTCATTGAGAATATCAAGGAACTCCCGCAATTGGGCAGGTTCGCAGTCCGTGATATGGGAACAACTATTGCCGCTGGCATGTGCATTGCCATTAAGGCAAAACAAATGAGATAATTTTTTTTGGAGACATAACATGCAGAAAGCCAGAATTCGCCTGACAGGTACAGACTTTAATAAAGTAGAGATGGTCTGCGACAGAATCCGTGAGATTGCAGAACGCACAGGTGTGAATCTGGCCGGTCCGATACCGCTCCCAACCAAACGGTTGGTGGTACCTATCCGAAAGAGCCCTGATGGTGAAGGGACTGCCACATGGGATCGCTGGCAGATGCGTGTACATAAACGCCTCATCGATATCGATGCTGATGAGCGTGCACTCCGCCAGCTCATGCGCATTCAGGTGCCAAAAGATATCGGCATTGAGATAGTATTAGAGAGTTGAAGGGTGCTTAGCGTGCAGCAGGCCGCTTGCATCTCAGATAAAATCAAAAGTTTTTTCACTTTTAATCGAATTTTTCTTTTAATCCTGATTCTCACCATTTTTTTACGGTTCTGGGCTCTTGATCTCAAACTACTCCACCACGATGAAGCCATTCATTCATGGTTCTCATATGAACTTCTCACAAAAGGCACATGGGTATATGACCCAAGCTACCACGGGCCATTTCTCTATTATGTCACTGCCGGCATGTTCTCGGTTTTTGGGGATTCTGATCTGGTAGCGCGGTTGCTTCCTGCACTATTTGGTACTCTCTTAATTCCACTGGTGTATTGCATTTACCGCATTGGATATCTCAATAAAAACCAGACAATTCTTGCATGCCTGTTTATCGCACTATCTCCGGATATGGTGTACTTCTCCCGCTTCTTAAGGCATGATATTTTCATGCTCTTTTTCACCTTCCTGCTCCTTGTAGCTCTCCTGTATTATTTTAAACGCGGACAGGTGAGATTTGTCCTTATCGCAGCTGTAGCAATGGCAGGAGCCCTTAGCTGTAAAGAAGAGATGCCGGTGATCCTACTGATCTTCGCATCGTTTTTTATCTTTTCCATATGGAGAGGTAACTTTACCCTGCCGGCCTCATGGAAACGGGATCTGTTATTCGGGCTGATCCTTGTCACTGCAATAATGAGCGTGCTCTATACGGGATTTGGATCTCATCCTGAAACACTGGCAGGCCAGAACTTCCAGATAACAGCACAGGGAGTTCACTTTGAAATGAATACAACAGGGTGGTACAAGGCAGTGGATCACTGGACGGGCATGCACAACCAGCAGCGTCTTGGCGGCCCGTTTTATTTCTACGCCCCATTTTATCTCATGTATGAACTCCCGATCTTTATCCTTGCCATCATTGGTACTCTACAGTTCATTCTTACAGGAGTTGATCTCACTCTTGCATTCAAACGATTGAAAAATATTATTTTGACACGAAAACTTTCCCTGTCAACCAAACAACTAGCCGAAACAAGTCTCTATCAGCTTCAAAATCCCCGCCCGGGTTATTCAAAATCTGACGAATTTTTCCGGTTATGTATCTGGTGGATGATCCTGACTATGGCATTCTATGCTTATGTGGGAGAGAAGGTGCCATGGTTGCTCATCCCCCAACTGCTCCCCATGTGTTTTGTCGCAGTATACAAGCTGAACTGGCAAAAGATTGCATTTGCACTTGTTGGATGTATTTTCCTTGTAGCAATGACCTGGCATGTTGCATTCATTCCAGTAGATATCAATGAGCCGATTGTCCAGGTACAGAACTCTGAAGAGATGCGTGAGGTGATGCAACTTATCGATGCATCCGATAATGTCATTGTCGCGTCAAAAGATTACTGGCCTCTTCCATGGTATTATCGGGGCGAACGGTGGAATAAGATAAAATTCTATGGCAATCGGGCTGATGAATCATTGCTTAAGGAAAAAAATCCCGGTGTAATTATTCTTCATGATGCCGAAAGTTACCCGGTTATCGAAGGTTATGACAAAAAAACATACAAACTTAGTTACTGGTTCTCATTCTATGATAATGAGAAACGGTTGTCAGATTATTATCTTAACAGGGATGGAAAGATGGGAAGTATTAATATAGATGTTTTTACGATTCAAAAAACCGTATAAATTTCTTTTTTTAACTGGGATCAAGTTCACACAATGTTGACAGGGATCACTACAGCAGTAAGTTGCAGAGGTGAGACCTAAAGGATAAACAAGGTAATAGCATTGGGATATTAATTAATTAAAAAAAAATCAGGGTATGAATTTCCCAATCACTTAAAAAAATAATAAACGAAGGTTATCCGAGTTCATCCCAGCGGGAGCGTTTTCGGTATATGACAATACCCACAGCAACCAGTACAACAACTATAACCCCAATTACAATAAAGATTCCACCGGGAATAGGAATCTGGGGAAACGAAAAACTCCATCCCGACATCAGTGTTTTCTGGCGTGCAAGTGCATCAGCATACGATTCATTTCCTTTCTTAAAGGCTTCCTGTGCTTTTGACCGGGCCTGTGAATATTCTCCGCTGGCAATCTGATCAGTTGCCGTGGAAATATAACTGACCGCAACTTCCCGTTTCGTTATAATCGCAGTTAGTTGCTGATCATCAGCAGTAGTCTTATTACATTTGAACCATGAGATTACACCATCAACGTTGTTGATAGGGATCTGCGCTGCAGCAACTTCATATTCTGCCCAAGCCCTGTCAAGAGATTTTTCACCATCGCTGATACTTGCCTGTGCGGCAGTCAGATCAGCCAATGCTTCTGCATACTGATTTGTAGGGCGGGCACGTGCTGAATCAATCTTCTGTTTTGCTTCATTGTATTTTGCATCAGCGGCAGAGGTATCGATACCAAGAACTGCCTTCTCATCGATATGAGTCCTGTAAGTCTGGAGTTCTGTATCACGTTCGGCGATAACTTTTGGTACTTCAGCGATGTTGATGACTTTAGCGGTTCGTTCAACCTTGGTGGTGGTGATGGGTTTCCCTGTCTGGTCCATCTCCTGTATCCGGATAATTGTTTTATCGGTTGTTTCAGTGACGGTCGGTGTTTTACCTTCAAGAGTTGCCCTGACAGCTACAGTTTCCGAAACTTTGTAGTTGAGTTCAAAACCAACGATCGTAAGGGTCTTTCCACCAGTTGACGGACGTAAATTTTCAATACCATTCACTATGATTGTGTAAGTCCATTTGGGATTTTCAAGGTCCGTAAAAAACTGTAGGTCATTACTCGATGGAAATACACCTGCAGTTTCTACCTTATACGATACTGTAACAGGAGTGCCTGGAATCAATGATCCTGAAGGATCGATCGACACCGATGATACAGAAAATGCAGATGCAGCCGAAATACAGAATAAAAGAATTGCAGTTACTATAATCCACGTTTTAAAACCCTTCATCATCAACCTCACTCAAATAACGGATCTATGCCTTCTTCAAACATATTCGATTTTTTCTCCTTTGACTTAATAACATCTTCCTTTGTTTCCTTTGCGATATCAAGAAGCTCTTTGATTCGTGGCGCATTGCCAACCGTTGCCAGCATCACAACTACAGCAACATATTCACTGTTCACCGGGTAATCGCCACCACGCACTTCAACACCTGCAATATTTTCCTCAACCCAGCTCTTTGCCTTTTCTATACCTTTTCTGTCCATCTCACCAGGTGGTCCGGCAATGAGGACCAGTGCCCGCTCTGCAGTCGAGTAATCACAGGGGAGGGTAAGTCTTCCCAGCATTGCACGGCGTACGAGGGAGATAATTTTTGCAGACTTGTCCTCGCCCATTAAGACTTCCTCATTTGCCTCTTTCTTTGGCCCGAACTTGTCCTTTAATCCCCCGAAAATGCCGCGTTTTTCCTTCGTGTTTTTGCTCATAACCTCGCTGATTGCATAACCAACTGAGGTGATCCCACCGCCGCGAAGGGTGTTGATGATCTCACTCGAATCAACCACCATCTCACCAACAACCATCTTGCTGACTTCACCCGCACGGAATAGTACACTAAAACGCCGGACTACTTCATTGTTCAACCGGTTAAACGCAGTCTTTACACTTTCCCCTTCATTTTTCCAGGCACTGTTATCAAAAATAAAAGTGTTGTCGGCCTCATTTACAAGGGTGGTCAGGCTTCTTGCTGCATTATAAGAATAGAGCCGGCCTTCTTCGGGTGCCGGAATAATTCCCAAAGCATAAACAGGTTCACGATAAATTCGCTTGAGATGGCGGGCAAGAACCGGTGATCCTCCTGAACCTGTACCGCCTCCAAGACCCGCGACAATGACAAATGCATCCACATCGTGAGTGCCCCTCATATCAATCGCACTGATGATACTGTCAATTTCGTCAGCGGTAACACGGGCACCGGTCACGTTGTCGGTGCCAACACCGTGACCTTTGACCATTGTCTGACCGATGAGAATCCGGTCCTTCATCTCGATATTTTTTAATCCCATCAGATCGGTTCGGGCAGTATTAACGGCAATGCCTCTGAAACTGTTGGTACCGAGCTTTTTGTCCTGCTCGATAAACATATCAACAATTTTACCGCCCGCTTGGCCAAATCCAATAAAAAATACTCTCATATTAAAGACACCATCCAATGGGCTGATAGATAACTATTTTCTTTTTATTCTTTTTAAGTCCTTTTACCCGTATGAACCTTTAATTCGACAATACAAAAACTTTCTTATAAAATCTTCGAGGGTACAACAAAATAAATTCATTTGTTTGCGGAGGATTTTTCATTTCGCCCTGAAAAATACTATAGAATATTTATTATGAAGATCGGGATCATCGGGGGAGGATTAACCGGGCTTGTCGCAGCTCATGCTCTATCGAAGGGACATGAGATTGATATTTTTGAAAAAATGCCCTACCTTGGGGGATGTCTCTCATCTTATTCCATCAATGATTACTGGATCGAACGCTATTACCACCATTGTTTCTCTACTGATACGCAACTTTTTGCTCTTATTGAGAAACTGGGACTGACGGAGAAACTCGAATGGAAAACCGGCACAACCGGTTATTATGCAAAGAAAAAGATCTATGCCCTCAATACACCAAAAGAGATCCTGCTCTACCCTGAACTTTCGATTGTTGACAAAGCAAAACTTGCGTATCTCACACTGACCGCAAAAAAAGCTGATCTTAACGCATTGGATAACATTCCGGCAGAGCGGTATATCATTGAACATCTCGGAGAGAATATCTATACCTCGTTTTTCGAACCGCTCTTAACGAGTAAATTCGGGGAGCAGAGAAAAGAAGTATCGGCAGCATGGCTTATGAGCCGGATCGCCATACGCTCAAACCGGGGAGTTGCTGGAGAACATCTCGGATACCTCAACGGTGGTTTTCACCTGCTCATCGATGCCCTTTTACAATCCATTGAAAGAAATGGCGGGAAGATCAGGAAACAACAACCGGTTTCATCAATCAGCCACGAAAATGGACGCTGGCTGATAAATGATTTCTGTTACGACGCGGTTATTTCAACTATCCCCCCGCAGGAAC
>JAURZP010000090.1 GCA_030653335.1 Methanoregula sp.
GCAATCCGGGTCTATTCCAGGCTCCGATTGTCCGGAACGTGAACTTCTCGACCGGCCAGTTAAGCGGGTTTTTTGGGGTGTTTTTTCAAAAGTTTCTGTTCTGGGCGTTATACGGGATTCCGGAGGTTTTACGCAGGAGAAAACCGGCCTGTTTGGAGCTGTTTGGATGAAGGATCGGGATGGGGAATTGAGGAACTATGGGGGGGGTTTAGGAACACATAGGACGGTTTTGGATCCGGGCGTTACCTCGATAAATTCTCCTTACTCCACCCACCCGTTCAGTACGATCTTACCCACAAAAGGGTTATTGGACAGGTTGCTCATGATACCTTTAAGGATACAGAATGTCCCGTCACTCTTTATAAATTTCAGCCGGACGGGTTTAACCATGCCGGGATGATTAAGAATCTCTGCAAGTACCTGTTTTGCCGGCAGCACGTCACTTGAACTGATATGATCGAAGAATGCTTTTCTTAAATTTTCGTATGTAAGTGCTTTGCCAACCTTGCACGTTGCTTAACTGTCGTCGGCATAAATATAATATGCCCCCGCCACCATCTATGTTCATGAACGCGCAATCACGGATCATCCTTGACCCTTTGGTTCTTTCCGGCAAACCAATAATCCGGGGGACGAGAATCTCTGTTGATCTTGTTCTCGACCTTCTTGCATCGGGATGGGATGACGCCTCAATAGTAAAAGAGTATCCTGGGCTTTGCCGGGATGATATACTCGCATGCATCCGGTATGCACAGGAGATTATCCGTTCAGAACGGGTCTACTCCACAACTCCTCAGGGAAAGATCACCGGATGAAACTCCTTGCTGATGAGAATATCCCGTCTTCGATTATTCTGGCACTCAAAGAAGACGGCTATGATATCCGGTGTATACGACTCGATGCACCCGGCATCTCTGACATCGATGTTATGCGGTATGCACACCGGGACAAGCGGGTCATCCTGACATTCGATTTGGACTTTGGAGAACTTGCCGTCAAGGACAGGGTGTATCCTTCAGCCGGAATCATTCTGTTGCGCCTGCACCAGATGAATCCTCAGCAGATGGCAGAATACACAAGGGGAGTCATCAGATCACGTAAAGACTGGGAAGGGCATCTTTCCGTCATAGAAAACGATAGAGTACGTATGAGACAATTATAAGTAACGCGAACATTTCTCTCAAATTTTTGGTCGTGTCACACAATCGGCTAATATCTCACTCGTACGCAAATCCTTTTTTTATCCGGCCGGGTCCCGAATGAGAGGCGGCAATGTGGGGAAGCGTTTTATCATCATCAGGTCAGGTGTTTTTTTATCGAGTGCCAGAGTAGGTTCTGTTGCTGGTTTACGGTTCTGTCGAGTTTTTTCCGATGTACAAAAAGCGCGTGTCTTTGCCGTTTTTATGGACGCCAGATCACTTGAGGTGACCTGGTCCCTCTCATGACCCCAAAAATGGCGATCCGGGGCTATTTCAGCCCCCGATTACCCGGAACGTGAACTTCTCGACCGGCCAGTTAAGCGGGTTTTTTGGGGTGTTTTTACAAAAGTTTCTGTTCTGGGCTTTATATGAGATTCCGGAGGTTTTGCGCAGGAGAAAACCGGCCTGTTTGGAGCTGTTTGGATGGAGGATCGGGAGGGGGAATTGAGGAACTATGGGTGGGGGGGGTTTTTAAGAATTGCAGGGCGGTTTTTGGATCCCAACTTTACCTATGTCAATTCCAGAAGTTCACCCGCTCATATACCTGATCACCTATGGTGACCTGCTCACACTCATAACCCCAAAAATGGCGAACAGGGCCTATTTCATGCTCATATTGCCCGAAACCGGCACTTCTCGACCGGCCAGTTAAGCGGGTTTTTGGGGTATTTTTTCAAAAGTTCCTGTTCTGGGCTTTATATGAGATTCAGGTGGTTTTGCGCAGGAGAAAACCGGCCTGTTTGGATGAAGGATCGGGATGGAGAATTGAGGAACTATGGGTGGGGGGGTTTTAAGAATTGCAGGGCGGTTTTTGGATCCCAACGTTACCTATGTCAATTCCGGAAGTTCACCCGCTCATATACCTGATCACCTGAGGTGACCTGCTCACACTCATA
>JAURZP010000115.1 GCA_030653335.1 Methanoregula sp.
TCAATCACAGCCGGTTCATCCTCACTCTCGGGTATAAGGGAGAAATGATCGTTGATTATTTCATGAACCGCTTCTCTCTGCAGCAGAATTTCTCTATTGATCTTCAGAATATCCGGCCACCGCAAACCAAAGAATCCTGGAATCTCTCTTTTGTCCAGACAGGAATCGAATCCAAAACGGCAAAACGACTTTTGTTATGCAGGGATTTTGTCAAATCCAGACTGTTCCTTGTGACCTATGGTGATGGTGTTGCGGATATCGACATCGACAGCCTTATCCGGCATCATGAAAAATTACACCAAGAGAAGGGTGTCATCGCGACCATTACCATCACCCGGCCCGAATCGAAATACGGCATCGTTCAGCTGGATGGAGATATCGTCCGGCAATTCAGCGAAAAACCCCAGATGAGCGAATACGTGAATGTCGGGTTCATGATCATGGGAAAGGAAATTTTTGATTATATTGATCCGGATTCCGACATCATGTTCGAAGAGGTTCTTGAAGTGATCGCACGGGAGAAAAAACTCGGCTATTACATTCATGACGGGTTCTGGCATGCCATGGACACCTACAAAGATTACTGCGATCTGAATACGATGTGGAGAAACGATCCAAAATGGAAGATCTGGAAAGAGTGAAGTTCTGGGAGGGAAAACGGGTTTTTGTTACCGGCGCCACCGGGGTCGTCGGGCTCAACCTTGTCAACACACTTCTTGAGCATAATGCAGATGTTATCACCCTCGTGAGAGACTGGGTACCCCGGACTAAAATCCTTGGCTCCTGGCTTGCGGATTCTGGAAGAGCAACCGTTGTCCGTGGGGAACTCGAAGATTATAACTGCATCCTTCGGACACTTGCCGAATATGAAATTGAGTACGTTTACCATCTCGGTGCCCAGACCATTGTGAACGTCGGCAGCCGGTCACCGCTCACGACATTCAAGGCAAATATCGAAGGAACGTGGAACCTTTTGGAAGCCGCACGGGTCCTGAATACCTATTCCGATACCATAAAATGCATCTGTGTTGCGTCGTCTGACAAGGCGTACGGGACCAGCAAAATACTCCCCTACACGGAAGATATGCCCCTGAACGGAGAGCACCCCTACGATGTCTCGAAAAGCTGCACAGACCTCATCACCCAGAGTTATGCAGGCTCGTACGGATTACCGACATGTGTCGCAAGGATGGGTAACATTTACGGGCCGGGCGATCTGAATTTCAACCGGGTAATTCCGGGAACCATCAAGGCTTTATTCGAGGGAAAAGCCCCCCGGATACGGAGTGACGGAACACCGATCCGTGAATATTTTTACGTGGATGATGCGGTTGACGCTTATCTTACGATGGCAGAAATGAGCGATAAGAAGAAGATTTTCGGGGAAGCATTCAACTTCAGCAGCGGCGAAAAGATCCGGGTCATCGATCTGGTGAACCGGATTATTTCCCGGTTCGGTTCTGAGGTAAAACCGGTGATCCTCAACGAGAGCCGGAACGAGATCGAGAACCAGTATCTATCCATTGAAAAAGCGAAGAAGACCCTTGGCTGGTCCCCGAAATATTCGGTCGATGAGGGGCTCGCACGCACGATTCCCTGGTATACAAAGAAGGTGTTTGCATGATCGATGGCGTAACCATAATTCCACTCAGGACAATCCTGGATGAACGCGGACTTGTCCGCCATATGATGAAAGCAACGGATCCCCATTTCCGCCAGTTTGGCGAGATTTATTTCTCCCAGATCTTCCCGGGAGCCATCAAGGCATGGCATGTTCATCGCAGGATGGAACTGAACTATGCGGTTGTATCCGGCAACATCAAACTTGTCCTGTATGATGACCGTAAGGATTCTCCCACCTACAAGGAGATCCAGGAGATTTTCATGGGGGAGGATAACTACGTGCTTGTTACCATCCCCGTCAATGTTGTCAACGGGTTCAAGGCCATTGGTAACGAGAAAGCGATCGTGGCCAACTGTTCAACGATCCCTCATGACCCGGCTGAGATCGAGAGATTTGATCCATTCGACAAAAAAATCGGATATACCTGGGATATCCGGCACGGATAAACGGGGTCTTTTGTGACAGTCAGGAAGGTTTTTGTCACCGGTACAACAGGCTTTATTGGAAGGCACCTGGTAGAGAGGTTAATTGCAGAAGGATATTCGGTCGGGGCCTTGGTCAGGTCCTCGTCCTCACTCCGGAAAATGGAGGGCATGGGGGAAATCTCCTCTTATGAGGGCGATGTCAGGAATTATGATGATCTCCAGAAGGCATTTTCCGCGTTCCAGCCCGATGCTGTCATTCACCTTGTCACCTATTATGCAGTCATGCACCGGGCCGATGAGATTGGCGTGATGCTTGACACGAATGTGAAAGGAACGATAAATCTCCTTGAGGCGGCAAAAGAATCCGGCACCGTGAAATTGTTCATCAATACGAGTACCTGTGCGGTATATAAACCGGAAAACCGGCTTCTATCGGAACAGGATGCTGTCCGTCCCCAGAACCTGTACTCGATGACAAAACTCCAGGCAGAAGAGGCGTGCAGTTACTATGCTGAAGCATTTGACCTGCCCTGTGCAACCCTTCGCCTCTTCCCACCCTACGGTCCCGGGGATCATGAGCGAAGGCTGATTCCCTATGTGATCGACTGCATCATAAAAAATGTCCCCCCAAATCTTACGACCGGGAAACAGGAATGGGATTTTGTGTATATCGATGATATTGTCAGTGCCTTTGTGGCAACACTGAAGGCTTCACCGTTTTCGGACAAACATCCCGTATTCAATATTGGCACGGGAAACGCGGTCTCCATCCGGACGGTCGTGGAAAAAATCCGGAATGCTCTCGGATCAGATATCGACCTGCCCTGGGGATCCGTGCCACACCGGGTGAATGAAGTCTGGTACAATTCGTCCAATTCGGCACAAGCAGCAAACGTCCTTGGATGGAAACCGGAAACTGGAATTGATGACGGGATTACCAGGACCGTTGCATGGTTTAAGGATTATTTCCAGAGAAAACAGGTATGAATCAATCCCGGCCCCCACGTAAAACAACCTGCGTCATTGAACCATATTCCGGAATGCATTATGCCCGATGAA
>JAURZP010000132.1 GCA_030653335.1 Methanoregula sp.
ATTGTGTTAAAAGAGCGGCTGCCCGGTTCCATTGTCGTGATCGGCAATGCACCATCTGCGCTGCTCATGCTCTGCGAATTCGTAAAAGAGGGCGTTCGCCCGGCAGTGATTATCGCCACACCCGTTGGTTTTGTGAATGCAGCCGAGTCAAAAGAAGTTCTCCGGACAACTGATATCCCGTCGATCTCTAACGAAGGTACCCGGGGCGGAACTCCGGTCGCGGTTGCTGCAATCAACGAGTGCATCACGATCTTTATTGAAGGCGCAAAAAAATGAGGGATCCGGTCACCGGTTTTGAATATCCTGCCGAATGGGTAAAACGGTGTGATCTTCCGGCACAGCTCCTGCTTGCAGAGCAGGGACTGGCTGTCCTCACCTCTTCGGGAACGGTCCTCCGCCGAGGGTTCACCACCGGCACCACGGCTGCCTCTGCCTGCAAAGCGGCAGTCCTCTCTCTTTCCGGCAACACAGTAAGATCAGTTTCTGTTCACATTCCCTGTGGGCTGGTTGTCGAAGTTACGGTAAATGCACACACGGGCAGCGCTTCTTGCAAAAAATATGCTGGAGATTATCCATCGGATGTGACTGCTGGTGTGATTATTTTCGCAGAAGCAAATCCCGCACCGGATGGGATCCAACTCGAGGCCGGTGAAGGTATAGGTTGTTTTATCCGCGACACTCCCCGGTACAAGAAAGGAGAACCTGCGATCAGCCACGCTTCACTGGACTGCATCATGAGATCCATTGAGGAAGCAATGGAGATGACAAGACTTTCCGGAGTCCTGGTGAAACTCCATATTCCAAAGGGAGCAGAGATTGCAAAAAAAACCCTGAACTCGCGTGTGGGGGTGGAGGGGGGAATCTCCATACTCGGAACAACCGGGCTTGTCGAACCATGGGATGATCATCTGGAAGAATCGGTCTGTGGTCAGGTATCTTCTGCAAAAAACCCGGTACTGACTACCGGGAGAACTGGTCTGAGGTATGCCCGCCTGCTCTATCCGGAACATGAGGTGATCCTTGTCGGCGGAAAAATTGGCGAGGCACTGGATGCAGCAAAGGGAGCTGTGATCCTCTGTGGATTACCGGCCCTGATCCTACGCCATATCAACCCGCAGATACTTGACGGCACCGGTTACGCAACGGTGGAAGAATTTGCCGCATCGCCTTTGTTTGAACCGGTCATGCAAAACACTCTTGCAGCGTTCAAAAAAGAGCGACCGAAGGTTCACGTAGTACTCGTGAACCGCAACGGTGCAGTAATCGGAGAAAGTTTATGATCATTATTGGCGTGGGTTGCGGACCGGGAATGCTCACTGAACAGGCTATCCGGGCGATCGGACGGGCAAAGAAAATCTATGGTTCTGACCGGGCAATAGAGATCGCACGAGATTTTATTTCCCCGGAATGTGTGGTCAGGACGATTGATGATTTCAAGTCACTTCACCAGTTGCCGGAGGATATTGTTGTTCTCTCAACCGGGGATCCGATGCTTGCCGGGCTCGGGTACCTTTCCGGCATGGTAATCCCCGGCATCTCTTCGCTTCAGGTTGCGGCTGCCCGGTTGCATATCCCTGTCGCCCGCATCGCTGTTGTTGTTGCGCATGGAAAGGGACACGAGAAGGGGATGTCAGAGACACTTGAGGAAGTGCAGCGGGGAAAGATTGTGTATCTCCTTGCCGATCCGAAATTCGATACCGGAGAATTGTATCATCGCTTGCTGGCGCTAAACTGCCGTCCGCTTCGGATTGCAGTCTGTGAGAACCTTGGGTATCCTGATGAGCGGATTGAGGTGGGAGAGATTGCATTGCCTCCTGAGCCAAAAGCGGATCTCTACTCGCTGGTTGTTGGGAATTTTTAAAATAAATTTGAACTCATATTTTTTCCACTTCAATAATCATTCCGGGAACTTTTGAAAAATTTCCTTAAAAAACATTATTCAGAACTCCTTATTTTTAGCCATTTCTACCCCTCAAAAAAACCGAGTTAACTCCAATCGAAAAAACCCCTAATCCGGGCATTTTACGGGCTTTGATTTCTGTATCTCTCCAAAATGGGCTCCGATTATGTGAAAATGACCCCCTGTTCGATCGAAAACTCCTGGGATTATGTGCATGAACAGGGGGTCATAAGTACATCAGACAACGCCAGGATCCTTGTTGTTTCCCTGCACTAAAAGATACACTATTCTGAGCCCAATGCGGGCTCTGATTGACATTTTCCGGATCCCGTTTTCTGGTTTTTGGATGATGGTGTCCACCGCTAAAAAAATAACGGTTTTAAAGGGTTATTTCTCGAAAAAACCCGATTTACAAGCGATTTGATCCTGCAATTTAGAAGCGTTTTAAGGGCATCAGATTTTGGCACATAGGTAAGGTTAATTTTTGAGAGAAACTGCCTACAAATGCCCGTGGTGCCCCTCTATCGCGATCACGTCGGAGAATTTGGTATTTTTTGATGATTTTTACGGTTTTTGGGAAGTGAGGAATATTTTTTTATTTGCGGTGGAGAGCTAAAAAAAATTCCGGAAAAAAGTCTACGGATTTTTCTTACCGGTGGAAATTTTTTTCAGGATTTTTTCATGAGCTGCAAAAATTTTTTAGAATTTTTTTAATTCAAATAAAAAATTCCTGATGAAATCCGGTCTGGAATCTATTTCTATGGCTGAACACTTCGCTTAACATACCGCTCAAATAACCAGTCCACGAACTGCTGGTTGAATGCCGGGTTATCCGTGATCTGTTTGTAAAATTTGAAGTTGCTGTCAATCATTCCCTGAAGTTTATCTTCAACAACATGATCGAATGTCAGTCGGGCATTCTCAGGAGGATTGACTCTTACGCTAATAGACAGGGCAATATCCTGAGCAAGCTTTGCTTCAAGCTGTTCGATGAACACGTTATCCTGTTTTGAGAAATCGGTACCGAATCGATCATTGAGTTCTTTAATTATCTGGGAAAGGGGTTCGATATCGTCAGGAATAACTTCATAATTGCCTTTCGGCTTCATGGGATCAATTTCGTCCTTTCCACGTACGAGAGAGATACTTACCTGATCCTTTGTTTTTTGGACACGGTAGGAGTCAAGATCGATCTGATGCTGAATTTCTACTGGTAATTTTTCCCGTGTAACCGGAAGTTTACGAATCAGGAACTTGCTAAAGACATAGAGTTTTTCTAGATCTGCATCAGTAAACGGAAGTACCTGTGAAAGGAATGCATAGAGACGAATATAATCATCAAGGGTTTTTCTGAAATCGGTTTGCAGCTCTTTTGTTACTGCTTTGTATCTCTCGACTATTGAGTGCAATGCAGCATGGAGTTTGTCCTGTGTCGTCTTTGGTGCAAAAAATAACTGTGTAAACTGATCGATATCTGCTTTGTTAAACAGATGGAATTCCGAGAGCCGGGTCTCCTGATCATACAGAAGGTTGGGATCAGTTCCTTCCGTGAGGATTGTCCGATCATAATAGGGCTCAAAAGATTCCTGAATCTGTTCGGCCTCATTGATGAAGTCAAGCACCATCGTTTCTTCTTTGCCGGGATAGATGCGATTGAGCCGGGAAAGTGTCTGGACGGCATTAACTCCCCCCAGTTTTTTGTCCACGTACATGGTGTGAAGAAGGGGCTGATCGAAACCGGTCTGGAACTTATTTGCAACAATAAGGAACCGGTATTCAGCCTGTTTGAATGTTGCAGCGGTCTGCGTTTCCGGAATACCATTCATGGAAGCTTCTGTCAGCTTCATTCCGTGATCACTTACGGTTCCAGAGAATGCGACGAGGGCTTTGAACGGATATTTTCTCTCTTTGATGAATTGATCAACGATCTGTTTGTAATGGACAGCATGCATCCGTGATCGTGTTACAATCATTGCTTTTGCTTTGTTATTGATCCGGTGCATCACCTGATTTGCAAAATGATCGAGGATGATGGCAACTTTCTTTTTGATGGCATGATCGCTTAAGTCTACGAACTGCTTGAGCAGATAACTGGCCTTCATATGTTCGTAATGAGGATCGTCTTTTATGATTTTTAAGAGGTTCCAGTAGGTTTTGTAGGTTGTATAATTTTTAAGAACGTCAAGGATGAATCCCTCTTCAATCGCCTGTCGCATGGAGTAAAGACTGAATGCAATAAATTTTCCATCCGGACGTTTCGTGCCGAAGAGTTCCAGTGTTTTTGGTTATGGGGTTGCGGTGAATGCAAAGAAACTCACGTTTTTCAACCGTCCCCGGGCTTTCATCTCTTCAATAATTAAGTCTTCAGTGTCCTTTTCTGCTTCCAGGGCTTCGGGTTCCTCAGCCTCTTCGAGTGAGGATGCGAGAAGCACTTTTTTCATGCTTTTTGTACTTTCACCGCTCTGTGAGGAATGTGCCTCATCGATGATGACAGCAAACCGTGCACCGGATAGTTTACTGACCTCTTTTGATATTAAAGGGAATTTCTGGAGCGTGGTGACAATGATTGTTTTTCCATCTTCGAGTGCAACCTTCATTTAATCCGGTTACGGGATGGAAAAAGGCAAGGGCAAATTTACTGCCATCGCTCTTGATCCCTTTTCTCAGGACATCAAGCGCTCCCCGTCGATCGATTTCCGTTGCAAGCCGCTGGATGATGCGGTCCTTTGCACCGTCGCCATGCATCTTCTTGAATTTCGCCCATTCACCGGGCTGTGTTGCGTAGATAAAATCAATAACATCTCTGGGGAGCAGGCAGAAGGTTCGATCGTATTCATCGAATACACGTTTGTGGAATTTTCCCGGAGGATAATCCCCATAGTCCTGTGCGGGTTCATTAACGGAGATTTTAAAGTTTGGATCAGAATCCTGTCCGCCAGAAAGGAGCGTTTGCTCGATGATGTATTCGAATTTTTTTTCAGAAACGTCGACCATGCTCCCCCAATCACTGTATTATATAAATGATCCCTTTCTTCTTACATCAATCTTGTCAGTAACTACCATGCTGTCATCATGGGATTTTTCCCGCGAGATTTTAAAAAATTCAACCGGAATGCTTATGGCGTTCTGTGTCGACGTTTATGCATGGCAGGACATGAGACCAAAAAAATTTGGCTCATCATTGATGGAGAAATTGTCACCGATCATAAGATCGAGGCATACACGTTTGGAAAACTCCTGACAAATCTTCAGAAAGTTGTC
>JAURZP010000140.1 GCA_030653335.1 Methanoregula sp.
TCCATCATCAAAGATTCCCCGATCCTTGACGGGATTACTGAAACAGACCCGTTTTATTTCATGCATTCGTATGAAGTGATTAACTATACCGACGTAATCGCTCTAACGGATTATTGTGACCACAAGTTCGTTTCTGCTCTCCAAAAAGGGGAAATCTTTGGGGTTCAGTTCCATCCGGAAAAAAGCAGGCGTGCGGGGATAAAAATCCTTGAGAATTTTCTTACCCATGAATGAACAGGATTTCGACTATGACAGATGAATTCGGCATGTACGGGTTGCCCACAAAAGTCCAGTTCTGCAAAAAGTGTACGATGAATAACCAGCGACCATCGTCCACGATAGAATTTAAGAATAAACCGGGGGACAAAAAGAGGGCCATTGCTTTTGATGACGAGGGGATCTGTGAAGCCTGCAGATTTGCAGAAAAGAAAAAATTAATCGACTGGGAAAAACGGCAGCAGGAACTTCAGGATCTCTGTGACCGATTCCGCAGGACGGACGGGAGATATGATGTTGTTGTTCCGGGAAGCGGAGGAAAAGACAGTGTCATGGCCGCCCAGATCCTCAAGGACAAATATCACATGCACCCGATTCTCATAACGTGGCCCCCGCATATCTATACACGGGTGGGAAGACGGAACTTTGAGGCATGGCTGAACTCCGGCTATGCAAATTATACCTACTGGCCGAACCAGAAAGTTCACCGGCTCTTAACAAAACTTGCGTTCGAAAACCTGGTCCACCCGTTCCAGCCATTCATCATCGGCCAGAAAAATCTTGCACCAAAATTTTCCATCCAGCTGGACATTCCCTTGGTTATGTTTGGTGAGAACGAAGCTGAATACGGGAATCCGATTGCAGATAACAAGAGTGCAAAACGTGATTCATCTTACTATTCAATGGAGCACGAGCTCGACGAAATCTACCTCGGGGGGAAAAATGCAAAGGATCTCATGAAAGAGCATAATCTGGAGCTCAGCGATCTTGAAGCATATCTCCCGACCGAGCCTGCACGGCTGGATAAAGTCGGAACTGAAGTCCATTACCTTGGCTATTACCTTCCCTGGCACCCCCAGGAAACCTATTATTATTCCATTGAGAACTCAGATTTCCTGCCAAATGACATCAGGACAGAGGGAAGTTACAGCAAATACAGTTCCATTGACGACAAGATTGACTGGCTTCACTATTACACAACCTATATAAAATTCGGGATTGGTCGGGCAACCTATGATTCGGCACAGGAAATCCGGAACGGTGACATCACCCGGGACGAGGGAATCCGTCTTATAAAAAGATTTGACGGAGAATACCCGGCCATGTATCTTAAGGAGTGCCTTGATTACATGAGAATTTCAGAAAACCGGTTCCACGAGATCATCGAGAAAGCCAGGACACCTCATTTATGGGAAAAAGAGAATGACAATTGGTTGTTGAAACACAAGATTTGGGAAGAAGGATAAAGAGTTATTTTTCTTTCGGTTCTGCGTTTTCAGCCAAATCAAAAAAATCATCATCCATTGAGCGGAGCCAAACCGCACCAACTCTGCACTCTGGATGAATCCAGCCATGGCATGCATCAAAATCCGGAAATGTTTTAAGGATTTCCCAGAACTTTTTCTGCCGCGATATATCCTCTTCTGTGTCAACCCATTTCCCCTGCATACGTTGCCATCGTTCCTGAATCGCACTGAGAATAATTTCCGGTGAAAGATCAACCAGTTTCACACCCAACGGTTCCAAGTGCAATTCCTGTGAACAACCGTAATGGTCATGCAGTTTTACCATTTTTCCTGTTGAAGACCAAACAAGGTTTTTAGGGATATGAATTGCATTACTCCAGGAGAAAAGTAACTGAACCGGACTATAATTCAGGATAAGAAGTGGTCTCCGATAGGTACTGCTGATAACATCAGGGCCGGCAAAGTTACTGATGCATAAATCACAGTGTGCAAATAACCATACATCAAGAAAATCGCTTCTTTCAGGGTGAAATGCATAATCGATAATCCTGCGATGACTACTGGGAATAGGTCTGGCCATAATTTTTCCCATCCTGAGAACCCAAACACCCTGATCAGCAAGCCATTCTGCTCCCTTGGTGTATGTCGAGATATCAGAATCCCGGTAATCCAGATGAGACCAGCCATATCCTTTTTCCGGGTCAAATTTTTCTGAACTACTCATCGGAGTTGTGTTGGTATAGGTTTTATCAAGATAACTGCCATCCCTCACAAAAAGGCAAACAAATGGCTCTCCCTCCTGCCATCCCTGATTCCGTAACCAGGCTTTTGCCTCAACATCTTCCTCCGAAAGAAAGGGAAGGGCTGCATGAGTCTGTTCGAGCCAGCCATGGATATCACGGCATCCCATGGTTAATTCAAGCGGGAGGGTATGAAGCATCCCACCGGGAATAATCCGGTTCCAGAAATCAATTGGCTGGACAAGAGAATTAACATGAAAGTTCCTCTGAACAATTTTTGCCAAAAAACTATTGCAAATCGGTTTATTAAACCAGTAGAGATCCAGATATTTCCCTTTCTCCATCTGGGCCACAATCCATTTTTGGCCAACTTCGAGGGCAAAGCATCCTATTCGACTGCTGGTTATCGATCCCATCCTTATGATGCACCATGGCCGTAGACAGCGGATGACAATTACTACCGGTACTGCCCATACACCGCAAAGGAGTAATACAAGTTTTTTTAAAACAAACTGGATTTTTAACCAGATAACGGGCCATCCTCCGGAAAGTATTTCTGTAATGTGATGGTCAAACGCTTTCAATATAAACCTCGAAATAATGGATGAATCGGGGTAAAAATTCGTTTTTTCAGAATTTATAAGTAATGTTTGAAAAACACATTGATACAAGAAGCCAAAAAACGATGATCAGATCGAAGGAACCTGAAGAACAACTGGGAAAATCAGAACTGTAAATCAGCATTACAAAAACTGAACGAATAGTTTAATATCGATAAACCTCGTATAAGTTTTGCAATTTTTCAGAATTATATTATGCGGCAGTAGTTATCAGGGTGCATATATGAAAAGTTTAATTATACTTATACGATATTATCGTGAATCTCCATTCAGCCCTGATACCGAAAAAAAAGAATATAATTATAATATCCCTGTGGGTCTTGCATACATTTCTGCGTATCTTAAGCATTATGGACATGACGTGCAGTTTTTAAATCTTAACCATCTTGAAGGGAAGGTTGAGGATCTGATCAGAGAACGGATGTCCAGCGAGGTTTTTGACTTTGTTATTACCGGGGGAATTTCACCATTTTATTCTGATGTAAAGTACTGCATTAATTGTGTGAGGCAGATCTCGCCGTCAACCCGCATTATTGCCGGGGGAGGCCTGATCTCCAGTCAACCCGAAATAATGTTCGGATTATTAAAACCGGATTTTGGAGTAATTGGTGAAGGCGAACTGACAATCAGAGAATTATTTGATTGTCTGAAAAACAATGGCGACCTTACCATGGTCAATGGATTAATATTCAGCGATAAGAACGGTGGGATACAGAAAACCGGCATACGTGATCCTATTCTTAATCTGGATGAATTGCCTTGGCCGGATTACGAGGGTCTTGGATTCAGTGA
>JAURZP010000156.1 GCA_030653335.1 Methanoregula sp.
TAACACGGTTCGGCCTCGATGAACCGCAGGCAAATGCAATCCTCCAGATGCAGCTCCGCCGTCTTGCAGCGCTCGAACAGCAGAAAATCAATGACGAGAAGAAAGGGCTCGAAGCCGAGATCACACGGTTAGAGACTATTCTCTCAAGCGAAGCGAATATCAAAGACGAGATCCGGCGCGAGACCAGTGAGGTAGCCGCAAAATTTGGCGATGCCCGGAGAACAGAGATCGCAATCGATACGAGCAATCTCTCGAACGAGGATCTGATCGAGGACAAGACGGTGCTTGTTTCGATCACAAAGACGAACTATATCAAACGGATGGACCTCGACACCTACCGTAAGCAGCGCCGTGGAGGCCACGGTATCACGGGCATGACTACGAAGGAGGATGATGTCGTCAGCTCGGTCTTTTCTGCCGGCATAAAGGACTACCTCCTCTGCTTCACGAGCATCGGCCGGGTATACTGGCTCAAGGTCTACCAGATTCCCGAGAGCTCACGTGTTGCCAAGGGCAAGCCGATCGTCAACCTCCTCAACCTGAAAGACGAGGTCATCACGACCGTCATCCCCATCCGGGAGTTCAGGCCGGACCGGAACCTTCTCTTCGCAACGAAGAAGGGCCGGGTCATCAAGATCGCGCAGAATGCCTTCTCGAACCCCCGATCGATTGGCACGAACGCGATCCATCTCCTTGAGGGCGACCAGCTCGTTGACGTTATTGCCACAGATAACACCCGTGAGGTGGTCCTCTCGACCCGGTTCGGGTTCGGCCTCCGGTTCCATGAAGATACAGTCCGGACGGCAGGACGGAACACTCAGGGGGTCCACGGGATCAAGCTGCGGAACAAAGAAGACTCGGTCTGCGCCATCACTCTCGTCGACAAGGAACACACCCTCCTCACCATCTCTGATGTCGGCTTTGGGAAGCGTACCGAGTTCGATGAATTCCGGGGCCATGGACGAGGAACGATGGGAGTACGGACCATGGTGCTCGAACGCGATGCGATGGTCATTGAGTCGCGTGCTGTCGCACAGACCGACGAGATCTTTGTCATGACAGCGTCAGGGGTCGTCATCCGGACTCCGGTCAGCGAGTTCCGTATCATTGGGCGCGGAACGAAGGGTGTCAGGACCATTCGTCTGGATGATAAAGACCGGGTCATTGGTGTAGCAATTTACCAGCCGGAAGTAGTGATCGGGGAGACTGTTGACAATGAGACAGAAGACCCGAAAACTCAAGACACAGAATCTGTCCGTTCAGGAAATGACGAGACATAAAATTTTTTTTACATCTTTTTTCTTTTCATCTGTGCAGGCAAAACGTTTCAACACAAGTTACAGGGCACAGACGTTTACTCCCGTTATGGAACGTTTAACTTCCCCTTACCCACAAGAAAAACAAACCAGTCACGGTTTCCTCGTTGAGAGCAGAACAACAAACATGCACAAGATTGCAGAAACGGCCATAATCCGGCTGATGGCAACTGCGATCTGTGTCGGATCAGCAGTAATTACATCCCCGCCATAGCCTGCTGTCATCAGCTGAAACGAGAGGAGGATGCTGCCCAGCGAGACACCAAGTGACATACCTAAGTTTCTGCTCGTAGCAATCACGCTCGATGCTGTAGAGAGCTGTTCTTTTGGGAGTGCACTCATAATGGCAGTATTGTTTGGAGACTGGAAAAGTCCAAAACCGATTCCAAAGAGTACAAATGCAACAATGATACCGGGCACAAAACCGGTAAGAGCATAATACGAGAGAAGAATAAAAGCAATTGAGGCAATGCCCATTCCCAGCGCAGCATAATTCCGGGTTGGGTGATGGTCATAGAGTGATCCGGCTATGGGTGCAACGATCACCATGACTACAGGACTCACTAAAAAAACCAGCCCTACCTGTGACGGACGGTAACCCAGCACACCCTCAAAATAGAACGGGCCTGTAACTGCCATCATGAAATTTGCTACAAAGGCCAGCAAAACTGCAATGACCGGAAATAAAAATGCACGATTTGAAAAAACACCCAGGTCAAGCAATGGGAACGGGCAATGGCGCTCGTACAGGATGAACAGGGCAAGTGCGAGAAGACATAAGACACCCGAAATGATAGCAGTCGGCGTAATGCCACCGGTATCTGCTAAGCTTCCAAGCGCGATTATCAGGGTAACAAACATTGTAATCATTGCAATAGAACCGTACCAGTCCAGCGAGAGAGTAGAAGTCCGTTTCTCATCGATCCTCAGGTACGCGAATGCTGCGGCAATCAGCATGATGCCGATCGGGATATTGATAAAGAAGATGTACTGCCAGCCCAACGAGTCCACGATAAAACCACCGACAATTGGCCCTGTAATACTCCCGATGGCGACAGTTGCACCAAGGTAACCCATTGCCCGCCCACGTTCAGTGGTCGGCGTGGTAGCAAAGATGAGCGCAGACGAGATGGAAAAAAGCATTGCGGCACCAGCGCCCTGTATCACTCTAAAGAGGATGAGTTCAGGAAGATCTGTCGCAAGCCCGCATGCGAGCGAGCTGACCGTAAATATAATGATTCCAATAAAAAAAAGCCGGGCCCGCCCAACGTACTCTGACACTTTACCAAAGACAAGAAGCAGGCTTGTCATTGTTATAAGATAGGCGGTGATCGTCCATTGGGAATCTGATAGGTCAACGACAAAGAAGCGGGTCATTGAAGGCAGGGCAATGTTGACAACCGTGCCGTCAATAACAGCCATCAGGACAGAGGCAAGAACAATGAAAAGCACTGCGTACCGGTGACGAAATGGCGAAAGGTTGCTGTCGTTTACTCCCACCGCAGGTATTTTTTCGTTCATTGCACACGCTGAAACAATCTTAGAGAGCGGGGGGTTTAACAATTGGCCAATCCCTGCGGCAACTATGCGGAACCTGCGCTGCTTATGAGGGGGAATGATTTTGTTATTGTGCGCAAAGGATCTGTTGGGATGCATGTATGTTTAAGAGAACTATTCGAGCGAGAACACAACGCGAAGGCGATGTTATCGATCTCACAAATGAGATAAAAAGTGTAGTTAAGGAGAGCGGTATAACAACCGGTCTTGTCCATCTGTTTGTGCAGCACTCTACCGCTGCATTGACTACAATCGAGTTCGAACCCGGTGTGCTATTGGATCTCAAGCGTGCCTTGTCTGTGCTGGCTCCGGACAGTGCAGACTATGCGCATGACACCCGCTGGGGTGATGGCAACGGGCGCTCGCATGTCAAAGCGGCACTGGTAGGGCCGTCGCTCACCATCCCAGTAGACAATGGCAGCTTGTTGTGCGGCACATGGCAGCAGATCGTATTACTCGAACTGGATGTAAATGCAGGAAGGGAACGGACAATTATTTGTACAGTAACTGGAGAATGAAGCGGGTGCTCTCATCCTGCACAAGTTTTTATTTCCGCCCGCACGCACAGTCAAACAATGAATGGAACTATCAGGGAGCAGATTGCAGGCAAGTGTGCTGAACAAGAGATCCCTCTTGTGGGATTTGCACCTGCTGAACTCTGGGACACACCCCTTTTCGAATCATGGGTTCCCCCTCAGTTCCGGCCATTAGCAATCTGGCCGGAAGTAAAAACCGTGATTGTCATCGGGATTCCAGTCAGCCTTCCGATTGTCGAGACGGCACCTTCCATCTGGTACCATGAATTGTACCGTATGGTCAATGCCCTGCTGGATTCCAGTGCGTTTAAAATTTCCACATTCTTAAATGCACAGGGTTTTTCATCAGTTTATCTCCCAAGGGATGGTTACGGGTCGATTGGTGTGCTTAAGGAAAAACCCGTTGCGTTCTTTTCCCATCGCCATGCCGCGTACCTCACCGGGCTGGGAACGTTTGGCATCAACAATATGCTGCTGACACCGTAGTTCGGAGCACGGGTCCGGTTCACCTCCATCTTTACTGCCGTAGAGATCGGTCCAGATCCTGTCATGGAAGAAGAGTTGTGCATAAAATGCATGCGGTGTGTTGCTGTCTGTCCGGTCAAAGCGATCGCGGGTACGGATTATCCTGACGGGATTACTGACAAGATTGCGTGTGCCACGCGATCCGAAGCCCTGCCCAAAACGGTTTATCTCACCTTGCGGACTCTGTATCAAAGTCTGCCCGGTTGGAGAGGATCGCACGTTGTTCCATAGAGAAGATTTGGGCCTGTATGATGAGGATAAAAAAGAGTTCTCCCATTATCACGCGGCATGGAAACATGTGAGATCCTATGGGGGAAGATGAACGGTTACCGGTAAAAATCTTTGTCCGGTTAAAAAAAAAGATGATTTTTTACATATCGCAGCAGTAGCACGTGGTGTTCATAAGAAGTTTTGAGTTCTTGATCCACGAGCAGGTCCCGGTCTTATCCCACGAGTTGATGACAGTGTACTTATCGATTTTGCCGAGCTTAACTAATGTTTTTAGATCGGCTACGATCTTCCACATGTAATTGGGTAGTGATCTGTTTTATGTCAGATAATTTATTGT
>JAURZP010000157.1 GCA_030653335.1 Methanoregula sp.
CAATTGTACAGAATACCGGGGAATAAGGTAAGAGGGGATGATCCGGAATATTTTTAATTCCGGCATTTCTCTCTCTTTTTTAATTTTCTTAAAAAACCCGGATGGTCATGCGACTTAAGGCGCAACAAAATGAAAGTAAACCGGTCAGGTTTCATGCCAAATCCATGGATGCACCAGCACCTGTTTCAATGGATTTAAGATGTGATGCGCCCGGGTCACAACGACCGTTTCTTCATCTGTATTCTTCGGTGCAGTTCTATTTTATAAAAACCTCGCCGTTACACCATTTTAGAACAACTATTTATCATTCAGCCATCCACCTCTTAGTAGTGAATTTAGTAGTGAATTCAATGCAATTTCCTCCGGGAGATGCCCGATGATATCTGTTTTGTTTGTCGATGACATGACCGATCTTCTTTCTTCGGTGCGCATGTTTTTAGAAAAGAGCGGAGAGATTAAGATCGATAATGCCCATTCCATAAAACAGGCCATAGAAAAACTCAAAGCGCGTAATTACGATGTGATCGTCTCTTACGAGCAGCAACCGGATGTGAACGGCATTGAGTTTGTCTCGGAAATGAACGGGATCGAGTTCATCAAATATCTCAAATCTGTTGGAAATATCACTCCGGTGATCCTGCTCGGGAGGCGGGGGCCCGGTAAGATTGCCGTAATAGAAGTTGCCCACGGAACAGAGATAACGTTTCCAAAGAGCGGTGACATCCGCCCGCAGGTGTTTGAGATGGTTAACCTGATCAAACAGACGATGCTGCGCAAGAGATCCGAGCGCGAGATCAAGGCACAGAATGAGCAGCTCGCCGCCATCCTCTCTGCAACCCCGCTGGGCATCTTCCAGGCCCGCAATGGCGTCATCGAATGGGTGAACCGCCAGTTCCCTGCCATGCTCGGCTATGAAGAGTCGCAGATGGCAGGAAAAGATCTCAAATCATTTCTCTTATCTGCCGAAGAGTATGATCTCCTTTCCCGGGAATTGCAGTTCAAACGGGATCCGCAGGGGGTTTCCCATGCAGGGTGCGTCTTTGTAAAAAGAGATAAAAAAACTCTTGCCTGCCAGCTGCAGGTACAGCCTCTCGATAGCAGCGACATCAGCAAAGGTGGAACTTTTGTAGTAACCGATACTTCTGAAAAACAGAAACTCGCTGATGCACTAAAAGAGAGTGAGGTGAAGTACCGTGAGATGGTGCAGAATACCCAGAGCATCATCATACGGATGGATATGCAGGGCACGATTACGTTTTTTAATCACTATGCTCTCACATTTTTTGATTATACAAGCGATGAAGTGATAGGAAAGAATGTGAACAGTACGATCGTTCCGGCAAAGACCCGATCGGGCAATGATCTCTCCATGATGGCCGATGATCTGGGTTTCAATGCAGAAGGATATGCAGTCAACGTGAATGAAAATGTCCGTCGCAACGGCGACCGGGTCTGGATCGCCTGGATCAATAAAGCCATCCGGGACGAAAAGGGACATATTGTGGAGATTCTCTGTATCGGTAACGACATCACGGACCGGAAACGGGACGGTGTGGTGCGTATCAGCACGGATACCTGGAAAGATCTCGTAGTGGCAGACAGCGATGTAAAAGAAGAAGTTTTTGATGCGGTCTTTCACATCTGTACGGAGATTTCGATCGAGGGCAGGGAAGGAAAACCGGTTGGTACGACATTTCTCATTGGCGATTCAAAGAACGTGCTGGAAAAGTCCCGCCAGATTATTTTAAACCCGTTCGAAGGACACAAACCCGAAGCCCGCCTGATCATGAACCCGGAACTCAAGGAAAATATCAAGGCACTTGCCCAGCTCGATGGCGCGTTTGTCATCACCGGGGATGGATTTGTCGATTCCGTAGGACGCTATATTACCGTTGATACAAGCAATGTAAAACTCCCCGGGGGGATGGGCACGCGGCATAACTCGGTAGCCGCAATTACGCAGGTCACAAAAACCGTAGGAATCGTAGTTTCCCAGAGCGGAGGTGTGATCACCATATTTAGAAACGGGCAGATCTTAAAGAAGATCACACTCTGACATACTCCAACAGATAAAATACCTGAGAGTTTCTGAGGTAATTACCGTCGATCGCACAATTACCGGTCATTGTTACTGCAATTGCGCCCGTGGAACTCTTCCCAGCAGATGTGCCGGCAGATATTTCCTACTGCCTTGAATGCATCTTCAAGATCCGGAAAGTTTGGGATACCGGAATCTCTCAATATCCGTAGTGGTGTTTTCATCGAATCACCGCCAATCATGCACCCTACAATCATCTTCTGCGTGCTTTTTGAGAACCGGACCAGCTCGTTTGCAACGCGGATCGGATCGGAGATGGCCGATGGCACTGCAATCACAAATGCAATATCCCAGATTTCCTGGTTCCGGATCATCACATCAAAAGTGCGGGCAAACCGGTCTGCGCTTGCATCACCAACCATGTCAATCGGGTTGCGCCGGTTCCAGTCAACCGGCAGGATGGAGTCGAGTTCTTTGATAACCGTCTGGGGAAACTCTACCATCTCAATTCCCATAAGCTCTGCGTAATCGGAGGACAGAACCGCAAAACCACCGGCATTGCTGATCACGATCGCACGGATGCCTTTGGGATAACCTTCCGATGAGAGAAGTTCAGCGGTCTGGAAAGCTTCGCGCATCGATCTGACCGGAATAACTCCGGATTGCCAGAAGGCTGCCTGGTAAACCTCGTAGCTGCCCGCAAGGGAACCGGTATGGGATGCAGCAGTCATCAGGCCGATTTTTGAGGATCCGGCTTTTATTGCTACCACCGGCATTTTAGGAGTGACCTGCCTTGCGATCTCCATAAAGCGCCTGCCTTTTCGGATCTGCTCTACATAGAGAATGATGGCTTTTGTCTGGGGATCAGCAGCAGCAAAGAGTATGTAATCTTCAAAAGTGAGATCAGACTGGTTGCCGACACTGATCACTTGTGAAAACCCGATCTCTTCGGGCAGGCTCCAGTCCACCATGGTGGTGATGATCGCCCCGCTCTGGGATAGGAAGGCAAGGTTTCCGGGTTTTGGTGAAACGGGATCGAATGTGGTATTGATCCCCTGGTGCGGGAACATAAACCCCAGACAGTTAGGACCCATAATGCGGATATTGTATTGTTTTGCAATGGCAGTCACACGCTCTTCCAGTTCACTGCCCGCTGCACCACTCTCACGGAATCCGGAAGAGATGATCACGACAAGAGGGGTACCTTTTTTTCCTGCTTCTTCTACGATCAATGGAACGATTCTTGCAGGGACAACTACGACTGCAACATCGACCGGGCCGGGAATTGAGGTGAGCGAAGGATAAGTGGTGCGGCCAAGTATCATCGTATGCTTCGGGTTTACCGGGTAGAGTTTGCCCTGAAATGAGAGAAGATTTCGCAGTACGGCATAGCCTACCTTGTTGGGTTCGGCAGATGCGCCAATCAATGCGATGGTTTTGATATGGAGCAGTTCTTTTTGGAGTGGCCGGACGGGCTCTGATATTGCAGGTAGAGGGGTATCATCGGTATAGAACCGGGCATCCACCGCACACACCCCATGCTCATAGAGAAATACCGGATTGATATCGAATTCTGCGATATCAGCGCTATCCATAAAAAAACCGGCTATTTTATCGATGAGGTTGACCAGCGCTTCCTTATCGCGGGGAGGTTCATTTCGGAATCCTTTGATCAACGGGTACCCGTTCAGCTCCTGGAGCATGGCATTGATATCGGTTACAGTGATCGGGAGCACCCGTACAGATACGTCTTTTATCAGTTCGACAAGTGTTCCGCCCATGCCGATGGTGATCACTTTTCCAAACGCCGGATCGATCCTCCCGCCAATGATGATCTCCAGTCCCTTTTCAAGCTGCTGCTCGACCATGATCCCTTCAATCATTGCGGACGGATCATATCTTTTGACATTGCTCATAATCCTGTCAAAAGCGCCCGGCAGCACTTCTGCATTCAGGATGCCGGTAATCACGCCACCGGCATCACTTTTATGGACAATCTGGGGAGAGACAACTTTCAGTACTAAAGGAAAACCTGTGACTTTGGCAGCAGAAATTGCCCCAGTGATATTTGTTACGTGTGCATACCGGGGGACCGGTACGCCGATCTTCTGTAAAATCTCATATCCCTTTGCTTCTGAAATCAGATGGCGTGACATGGTATTTTCTCTTATCCAATGGATACATGCAGTGTTGTATTAAGTGTTGTTGTCTGGCAGGATGTTTAACGAGAATAGAATTTCAAACGATATGCTGAAGCGAGCATAAGATTGATTAATTTTAATAACCATCAGTAATCAGAATGCATATCCCAACTCCCGAAGAACTCCGAACGCGCCGTGAATCGCTTGGCATGAGACAGACTGAGCTTGCGAGGCGCGCCGGTATCAGCCAGTCGATGATTGCACGAATTGAGGCAGGAAATGTGGATCCACGGATAAGCACGCTCAACAAGATCATCGTGGTGCTCAACAGTGCCGAGCCAAAGAAGATCAAAGCAGCGCAGATCATGCATATACCGGTGCTTTCGGTCCAGCCCCAGTATGCGATCACCCGCGCTGTTGAGATCTTTGAGAAGATCAACATCTCACAGTTGCCGGTGATTGAACGCGGATCTCCGGTTGGATGCATTTCAGAGACCGTGATTGTAAAGGCAATCGAACAGCAGCGCCTGCACAAGACCCATTTGTTTATTGTGCGGGATTTCATGGAGCCGGGATTTCCCACAGTTCCTCCGGACATGGATGTGGAGACGGTGATCAATATCCTCCAGCAGAATCACGCGGTGCTTGTCGTAGAGGGCAGGATTGTGAGGGGCGTGATCACCAAGCATGACTTAATCTCGCTCATTGTCTGATCGTTTCTTTTGTTATTCCATTGCTTCCCTTCTTTTTTATTGAATGAACCAGAAAATCAATCGGGATAGTTGGGCATAATAATATCCCATTGTTAAAAAATGAGTTTTCAGATCAGAGTTTTGATACAAGATCCCGCAGAACAGCACCGGGATCTTTTGCTTTTACCACACTTGATGCGAGCAGCACGCCGTCAGTTCCGAGATCAACTGCAATCTTTACACATTCCCCGGACTGGATCCCTGCTCCGGTGAGGACTTTTACTATTGGATTTACTGCATGCACAGCAGCAACCGAACGTCTTATAATATCCGGGTTCGCTTTTGAGACCGAGACGCCGCTTCCAATAAGTTCCGGTGGCTCAATTGCCACGTAGTCCGGTCCCAGTGCAGCGGCACCGGCACTGGCCAGCTCGTTGTTTGTGCAGACAACAGAGATGAGGTTGTGCACCTTAAGTCCACGGACAGATGCTTCGATATCTGCCAGAGTGAGACGCCGTTCCGAATGGTTTACCAGTGACCCTGCCGCACCGGCGGTCTTGATCGCATCTACGGTTATATGCCCGGTATTTGCACCCGGTTCACACCCATCCACATGCTGTGCATAGACAGGATTTGCAAAGTGGTGGCTGAGCGGGTGAAGATCAATAAAGGAAGGTGCGATACCGATCGTAACCCCGCTTTCGCGGGCAATTAGTTCTGCTGCCTGTGCGATCATGTGGGCACGGTTGCCCATCCCCTCCCGGTACGTCTTTAAGTTGACAAGGATCAGTGGTGAAGGCATAGATACTCCTGATGATTGAATCCTGATTACACGATTGCAGTTTTTTACCTGATGAAGGTTTTTATAAAAAACTCTGTCTTTTGCGTAGCGGTTTTTTATGATTCTTTGAGCCCTCTGATGAAATGACCCGTGGTGATCTCTCCTGTAGAGCACTTTTTAATCCGGTCTTTGAGTGCCTGCAACTGCTTTTTTGCATCAGTTGTCCGAATTGAAGTTGCTGAAATTGCACTGCTGTAGATGCGCGTCATCTCAGAAACGCAGGCACCGGTTCTTCGCCTTGCATCGATTACCACTTCAGTGATGCCCATATCCATGATTTCAGGAAGATGATCAACAAGGCAGAGCTCTGCGGAGTTGCCAATATGGGTTCTGCATTCACTATCGATGTGAACCGGAAATATGTGGCCTGTGGAATCACGGAGGCCGTAAAAAATTTCCTTTTGTTTTCCTGCATCTGCCTTGCAGTGCAGGATAGTCTCCAGCAGGCAGTCATCAGAGATGATCGCTTCGTTAATACCCTGCACAATCATGGCTAAGGATGTGCCGGGTTCCTGCTTACGGGCAGCAGATATAAGAAACCTGCACTCATTTCCGGAGAGTTCCGGTGACAGGGTGAGCTGCTGTACGTGTGATAAGAGTTCTTTTACGGTCACATGGTTGAACACATTGAGCCCGGTGTATCCGTAAATCGTTGTGAGCGGTGCGATCTTGCGGATTGCGTGAATCATGCCAGGATTTTCAACCATGATTCCCGCGATTCCCATTTCAGATATCTGCGGTACAATCGGAAGAACGGTTTTGGAAAATGCAGTCCGGGTTATACGGGGAAATTTCCAGACAAGGGGGATTTCGTGTTCATGGCAGACTTCAACTGCCATCCTTATCTGCTCTTTTATTCCCACGGGATGAGGGAGACGGCAGGACAAAGCGGTTGTTGAAACAGGAATATCCGGTTCGAAATACACCACGTCACACCCCGACTCTGCGGCCATGCGGACTGTGTTTAACGAATCCGCACAGACTCCAAGACGAAGCGGGGCGGGGGATTTGATTAGGGATGCAGCCGGGCTTGTTCCAGGATAATCAACCGCCTTATCCAGCCAGCGGGTTTTTACGTGTTCAACCTGTTCTGTGGAAGGGCGGGATGCGGCCACGAGTGCAGATTCTGCGACTGCAAGAAATTCCCTGCGTGCCCGGTTAAGTTCCGCAAGCGGTGCGAAGAGATCCCCGGAGTACTGCATCGTCACCGCATTGATGACAAACGGTGTGCCGCCGCTCTTTCTCATCTGCTGCTCCATCATTTCAGCGGTGAGCGGGCGGGATTGTGCTGGCACAAGCATGATGTCCGGTGTATGGGATACGGGAATTTCCCGACCGTCACCCGGATGGATACGGCCTGCAAGTGTCAGCCTGCCGCGATTATCAGCAGAGACTGTGAGATCGAGTGGCACCGGATGGCGCAGCGTTGCAGAGGGGTGGTTGATGATCTGCCGGGCATGGGCTGCGAGATCGACTGATGATGTGATGTATACTTTTGTACCCGTACTCACCTGTTGCGGGACGACCAGCTGGATCTCCTCTTTTGTCCGGACAGGGATGGTATTTAAGGAGAAACCGAATTGCTCTTCTGGTTTTTCAGGGTCTATGAAAAAGAGTCCGTCTCCTGGCTTTGGGATCATTTCACTCTCTATTCGGACCGATGCGGTTCTTGTTTTTGCCTCATACCGGCTCACTCTGCCGATATACAATCCCCGGTTGTCAGGTGCATCCCTGCCCATGAGTGCCTGGTGCCGGTCTCCGAACAGATACCCTCCGGTAAAACCACGGTTGAATGCAAGAAGGAGATTATTCATCTCATCAGGAAGAAGACTCGTGTTTTCCGCTGATATCGCATCAAGAGCCCGCCGGTATGCTGATACAACAACGGCCACATACTCCGCAGATTTCATTCGCCCCTCGATCTTGAGCGAGATAATGGATGAAGCAACAAGAGCCGGCAGGTGCCGGTACGTGCAGAGATCTTTTGGCGACAGGAGATAGGTATCGCGGGCAGGAAGTGTGTGTAACTTTTCCGGTCTCCCATAAATATCGGTTGTGGCAGTGACGAGCGTGTAGGGTTTCCGGCACGGCTGGGCACACATACCACGGTTCCCGCTCCTGCCTCCAATAACTGAAGAGAGGAGACATTGCCCGGAGTACCCGTAGCAGAGCGCACCGTGCGCAAATACTTCAAGCCCGACACAGGTATTTTTTGTATCCTGAACGATCTGCTTCACTTCAGCAAGTGGGAGTTCGCGTGCAAGTACTACGCGGGAAAAACCCTGTTCTGCCGCCCACTTTACACCTTCTGCATTGTGGATGGTTAACTGGGTGGAGGCGTGGATCACGAGATCCGGAATCATCTCATGTGCTAATGCAGCGATCCCGATATCCTGGATGAGCACTGCATCTACACCGATCGAGTACAGCCAGATAAGATAGTCAACTGTGCTTTTGATCTCCCGGTCATGAATGAGGGTATTGACAGTTACGTATACCTTAACACCACGGGCATGAGCAAAATCAACCGACTCTTCGATCTCCGCATCAGAAAAATTGGCTGCAAACTTCCGGGCACCAAACCGCTTTCCGCTCAGGTAGACTGCATCAGCACCTGCAGCAATTGCAGCCCGGAACGCTTCGGGTGAACCGGCAGGAGCGAGCAGTTCGGGCAGGTTGTTTTTCGCGGGTCTGGGTGCAGGGTCTCTCAAGTGTATTCCCTCAATGAAATATAATGCTGAACAATCCGAGTGTTATGAGGATAAGGATGATCGAGATGACGATAAACCCTCCCATGGTCAGGATGATTGAAAAGTCCCTGCGCCATGCAAGTGCCCATGAGAGCGGCGGACAGACATAGAAGCCGAGTGTGAGTACGCAGGGAACCAGTCCGCAGATGCCATACCTTGACAGGTAGGGGAATTGTTTTGTCTTCTCTTCCGATCGTGCCAAAAACCGTGCCACCCGTTCGGAATGCCGGCCCAGCGTATCAAAGAGGTCGAAGAGAAATAAGGTGATTCCCAGGGCCACGCATGTCAGAACAAAGAGGACATATGCAGGATGAAGACCAAGACCGATGCCGATCGGGGCGGCACCGTATTCGATGATGAGAGTGCTCGTGATAAGTGCGAGAGTTGCCGGTAGTGATTGATTGAAGAGGAGTGCCGCAGCAACAGGTGTGATAATTACAAGTCCCACACATTTTAATATCGCACCGGTTAACTGGCGGATATAGGGGGGAATCACATCGCACTCCATGGTTATGATAGATGTAGTGCCTTAAAAAGGGATAAACTGGTATCTCTGTGGCAGGTCAGTTGAAACAGAATGCGTGATACAATGTCTGTGGTGAGTGCCAAAAAGAGTTTACGGGGTATCTTTTTTAAGAACTGCCGGCCAACACCACGGTACATGAAGATTGTTGCAGCGCTCACAGATCCGCTCCATGCGTCCCGTGCACAGGCGCAGGGTGCCGATATGATTGAGCTCAGGCTCGACCTGATGGAGGGTAACACAAAGAAGCGGGTGCAGCAGTGCAAGAAGATCTGTTCACTACCTGTGATTGCGACTTTGCGCTCCGGGCGGGAAGGCGGGCAGTTTTTTGGTGACGGCAAGGAATGGGAAAATAAGATCCGGCCGATCATCTCCCTTGTCGATTACGTCGACGTGGAACATCAGTTTGTAAAAAACGCAGTCTGCGTAAAGGAAGCAGGTACAAAGATCATTGCATCCCACCATGCACCCATAATGATGCCGCTCCATGTGCTGTTTGTGCTGGAGCGCGAACTCCGGGCGTATGGCGATATTGTAAAGATCATTGTCACGCCGTCAAATGCGGATGATGTGATCGAGCTGATCGCGTTTACGCACGCGATAAAACAACCGGTCTGCTGCGGTGTGATGGGTTCTGCGTTCCGCTATGCCCGGGCAGTGCTGCCGTTGTTTGGCTCTGAACTGGTGTACTGTCATATGGGAGAGACTACTGCGGAGGGACAGTATTCGGTTGAGGAGTTTGTTGAGTTGAGGAAATTGCTGGTGGGATGATTTTTAACAATATTTATTATCTCGACGATCCCAGATTTCATAAACGGGGCGTGCAGTTTTTTTTCTGGCCGAAGCACTCCTGTATTGCGTCCATTTGATACACGCGTCACCCCGGGTTTTATTCATTATGACGGGGTCGGTGTATACGGGTTTGAAACGATATGATCTGATTCTGGCAGGGTTGCTGTTCTTCACATTGCTCGCAGTCACTCCGGCTTTTGCAATGGAATGGACAACCGAGACCATTGATAGTGTTGGAAGTGTGGGGGAGTTTACCTCGCTTGCGCGCGACAGCAACGGATACCCTCACATCAGTTATCGTGATGCTACGAAAAGTGACCTGAAGTATGCGGCATGGAATGGTACTGCATGGACCAACCAGACCATAGACAGCGTCGGGAGTGTGGGGGAGTATACCTCACTTGCGCTCAACAGCAGCGGTTATCCCTGCATCAGTTATTATGATGCCACAAACAGTAACCTGAAGTATGCCGCATGGAATGGTACAGCGTGGACCAACCAGACCGTTGACAGCGCTTGGGGTGCGGGAGGGTATTCCTCGCTTGCGCTCAACAAAAGCGGCTATCCCTGTATCAGCTATTATGACTCCACTAACGGTGATCTGAAGTATGTTGCCTGGAGTGGTACCGCATGGGTTACCCAGACTGTTGACAGCATCAATACTGTAGGGGCACATTCTTCTCTCGCGCTCAACAGCAGCGACTTTCCCTGTATCAGCTATTATGACGGTACGAACACAGATCTGAAGTATGCTGCCTGGAGCGGCACCGCATGGGTTACCCAGACCGTTGACAGCACCGTTAATGTGGCAGGGACGTATACTTCTCTCGCATTGGACAGCAACGATAAACCCCGCATCAGCTATTATGACGGTACGAACACAGATCTGAAGTATGCTGCCTGGGGCGGTTCCGCATGGGTTACCCAGACCGTTGACAGTACTGGAGATGTTGGGAAGTACACCTCTCTTGCACTCGACCACAGCGATAACCCCTGTATCAGCTATTATGACACGACAAACACGGATCTGAAATATGCGGCCTGGAGCGGTACCTCATGGAGTACCCAGACGATTGACAGCACCGGAAGTGTGGGGCTTTATACCTCACTTGCACTGGATAGTGGCAATAACCCCGGAATAAGTTATTATGACACTACAAAATGGGATCTTAAGTATGCAAAAGGTGCGACAGTCAATGCAGGTTTTACAGCTGCACCAACCTCCGGATCACAACCCCTTGCAGTGAGTTTTTCGGACACCTCAACCGGCACACCCTCTGCATGGACGTGGTACTTCGGTGATGGCGGACTGTCGACCAGCCAGAACCCGGTGCATACCTACAACACGGCTGGCACGTACACCATCTACCTGACGGCCAGGGATAGTTTTACGAGCAATACAACCGTCAGGATCGGGTACATGACCGTGTCCGCTGCCAGTGGGGGCTCAGGCTCTGGTTCTGGTTCCGGATCATCTGGATCATCCGGTAGCAGCGGCGGCGGCAGCGACAGTGGCGAAAGCTCACCTTCATCGGGTTACGGGTCTGCCGGCACCGTGAACGCCAATGTTGGTGGCGGCTCGGCAGTCAATACAGTCACCGTGACCGGCACTGGCGTGAACGGAGTCATTGTCACCGGCCTACAGCAGGATTCACTCCCACCCGGCGTCCCTCCGATCGACCCCAATGCTTACCAGTACATCGAGATCACTCCGGCCCGGTTCGGAAGTATCACGGGCGCCAGCATCTATTTTGAAGTCCCGGTCTCATGGCTGGAAGAGCACCGGCTAACCACTGGGGACGTTGCAATGAACCGGTACCATGAAGGCGTGTGGACATCCCTGCCGACAACGTTTTTAGGAGTCAATAACAATGTGGCATCCTATTCCGCACAATCCCCCGGGTTCTCGCTGTTTGCCATCGTTCCTGCAAAGAACGGTGCACAGTCCGTGACGGGATCGGCATCAGCATCGTGCCCTGTGGTTCAACCGGCATCCTGTCCGGTTTGTCCCAGCCCCGCTGCCGGTTCCCTGTTGGCTTCCTCTGGGATCCCAACCGTTTGTGAGACCGTTGCACCCACAGTACCTGCGATACCTGATACCGGATTCCCGTTCACAACCGGTGCCATAATCGGGGTTGGTGGTATCGGGCTTATCGGTGGCTGTATGCTCGTCCGCAGATGGTGGATTCACCGGCAGAACCCGGCGCTGTTCCGGGAGTACGATTAGTTCTTGAGAATTTTTAAAAAAAACACCATGTCCCCTGGGTCTCATTAAGATCCTGTTCAGGTCTTGTTTGTACTGACCCCCAATGTATCTGCCGTAGTGCACATTAAATATGTGAATACACATAGGTATGTGTGGTGAGTTAATGCCAAACATGACTCTTTCCCTTCCCGAAGATGTCTATAAGATTGTAAAGTCTCACAAGGAAGTCCGCTGGAGTGAGATCGCCAGGCGGGCAATTGAAGATTATGCAAAAAAAGTTGCCCTCTTAAATGCAATAACCGCACAGAGCGAGCTTACACAAGAAGATATCATGGCACTGGATAAGAAGATCAAATCGGGTGTCCAGCAGCATTACAAGAGCAAAGCTGCACAGAGTGCCGGAAGGAAGCCGGATTCATCCTGATTTTTTTTCATGGCTTCTTTGTATGTCCGGACGTGAATGATGAAACTGGTCATTGATACAAACAGAATAATGGCTGGTCTCTTGTTTGAAGGCATATGGACAAAAAGACCGGCATTTTCTCCGGCAGGATCTCATTAAGGTATTTCGCACGGGGGATCTGGTTTTCAGATCCTTATGTTGATCAGAGAGAAAATCCGGGTAAATGAGAGAATGAGATCTTTTCACCCCCCCATCCCCGTAATCATCCCGACAACCTGCTGCGCCGTCACCGGGTCCACCACCCGGGCCAGCACGAAACCGGCCATCACCACAAACAATGACCAGAATACTTTTTTGACCTGCTCATTCTTCCCAAACGCTTCAATCACAAT
>JAURZP010000163.1 GCA_030653335.1 Methanoregula sp.
CTAATTATCGAAGGAGAACGGCCATTTAATCCTGACCGGGATGTACTCCGGAAGACGGAGATCCCTGGAGCGGGCATCCATCAATCCCGCACGAAAAAAACCGGGAGACCGGACGGAGTTGATGATGGCAATTAGGAGAAACGACGGTGAAGCGCCCGGGAGGCGAAAAACAGGATGCCGAAGAGCAAATCCGTGACTGAGGGGGAAGTCCCGCTCTATCTCCTGCCCCATGCGATCGCCCGGCAGATCTACCGGATCGGTGATTCGGTGTATCGCATCAGCGTAAAACGGACGCACTGGCATCATTACAACATATCAGTCCGGACAAAATCCCTGCCAAAAGAGCTTGCCCCGGCACGGGTTACGAGACGGGTGGATTATAAGGATTTCAAATCGGAACACTGGCACAGTACCGGTGAGCCGGATTTGGGGAGAACGGCATGAGCCGGGGACCGCCATCGCGCCGGGCACTGGCTGAAGCAATCCCCATTGCACGCCGGCGGGGGACATTCCAGGTGGCCGGGCGTGGTCCGGAAAACCTGTATGATTTTACGATCGTCTCTGCGATCCCGGTAGCATTCGTACGGGTTTCCTATTGTACACGGATCCATGCACCGGTCGTGGAGTTTATGATGGAGTTCCAGGACAAACTTCTCCAGCTCAGCATGGTCACGAGGCATGATGCCATCTCGCGGGAACTCTGGCTCCGCTCAAGGCATGGCACGTGGCGGTTCTTCCGCCTCACCAGCGAATGTCTTGTCGAACTGGGACAGGATGGTCAGCCACTCCTCGGCAAAACCGCAGCCAACCTGTAAAGCGGACCGGTGTGCTGGGAAAGGCAATACCTTTATTTTTTTAAAACCCTTCGCCAGAAAGTCTCTCCCGTCAGGCTCGCGATCATAATTCCCGCAATCTGGCTCTCATTGGACGAAAGAGACTTCGTCTTTTGGAGTCAGGATCACTGTTTTTAATAACTCACTTTTCGGATGTTCGGGGAGTGCCTCTAAAATACGGCCTATACGGGCTCCGATTACTCATTTTTCTCGCATTTGAGGTAATAATTCGGGAAAATGAGGTAATAATTCAGTCAGGTTTGCATGTTTTTACGTCGGAGAAACAGAGGTCATAATTAGCAGTATTTGGGGGGTGAAAACAAGGGGAGATCATGGTTCAGGAGGGGGCACGTTCTAAAAACCGAAATAAACGGGCAATAAAAGATCCTTTTTTTTGGAATTGGCCGCTGTCACGATAAGAGGGCAAACAAGGTTTCATTATTCCCATTTTTGCGAAATCATCCGGCAAATATCCTGTCACGGATTCTCTTAAAATGCCCGTAAAATTCTCCGTTTTGCCCTCTGAAAAGTTATTCAGCCAGACCCATCTCTTCCTGCGTCCTATAGTGATATGTCAAAGGGCCACGGCGACGAAGGAGAAAATCCCTCCTCCTTCGGGAATGTTTGCGCAGACCTTCCCGGAAAAAACTTAACAGAGATCCGCGGAGCGGATCTAAAAAACCATCGAAGAACCCCAACTTAAGTTCTTCTCATCGTAAAAAGTTCTCAACGAACCTTTCAAAAAACCAAAAAACAAGGAGATACAAAACATGGCAGATTTCGTACAAAAAACCAACGTAAAGACCGCGGTCCGCACCCTTGCGAACCCGATAGAAGACGTGGCAGCATTCAACACGATCGTACAGTCGGTCCTGACCGGAAACCCGTTCGGGTGTGTTGCTTATGCAGTTTCAGGAGTCAGCCACCCGGGCGTGGAGAAGACAAAGGAGACCTACGTGGCAAAGATCGTGTACCAGGATGCAGATGCCAAAACCGTTGGCACTGATTCCGGGAAATTCAACTCGGTTGCCGGGTTCAATGCCGGTGCTGCCGTATTCCTCGCGAGTGCGCCCCTCACCACAGCTCATACCGGCACACCGGTACGGGACCTGGACAACGAGACCTACTCAGCGACGGTCAAATGCCGCGACCCGAACGGGGAACTCTACAACGTTACGTTCGGCCGGGACAGCGTGAGCCTTACATCCTACTCGGATGATGGCATCCGGACAAAAGTTGAGACCTGGGCCGACACGGTGGCGGCATTAGCCTGAGGCGTACAGGACCGTGAGACGGGAGGAGAGCAAAGATTCCCGGTGAGCCGGGTAACTGGCGGGTAATTGCGGGGAGACCAGACGGTTTTGGTCCAGGGGTCACTGACTCCGGCTTGTGGACCTGGCAGGTTTCCCCGGCAAAAACTCGGTACCGGCACATCAGGATAACCTTACTCTACTCCAACTCACCGGGCAGGCAACAGAGAGGAGAAAAAAGATCTCCTCTGTTCCTATCCCAATTTTTCAGGAGGTTTACTTGTGGAAACTGAAGTTATGGGGATCATCCTTGGAGCAGTGCTCCCGATCTATCCCCTGCTGTTTGCCATCTACCAGAAGATCGGCAGGTATGATGAGATTGTTGACGAATTTAAGAAACTCCAGTCCGAACACGAACACTACAGGGAGGTGCATCATGGAATATGAACCAACACCGGTCGCAACCGTGACCGGCCTCTACCGGGGAACCTGGAGCGGTCTTGAACCGCTGACAAAAGATACCCCGCTCACCCTTGACGAAGTCCGGAGAAACCCGCTCTTCTACGAGCTGGAACTCCACCCGGAAGGGGGTGATGAGAACCTGATCATTGATGTAATTTACGACAACATGGCCCCGATAAGCCTTCAGGATCTTATGAGAGGGACGGATATCCCGCAGGGCATCCGCTTCTGGCCCGACTGGTTCGATATCCCGCCCTACCGGGAGATGCGTGATACTGACGGCCGCCGGGTTTACCCGCGGGCACCGGGCATCCACACGGTCCGGATCCGGACTGCCCGGAGAAAATTCAACCGGATGGGAAAGGGCAGGGACTTCAGTCCCGCAAATGGCGGGTACACGAGCCCGGTGTTTGAGTTCACGATCGCTGCGGACGGGGACGATGTTTGAGAACGTGGTGCAGACCCGCATTGCCATCTGCGGTGCCGGGATTCTGCTCGCCATTATTTTTCTCGTATCGCACCTGCCGCTCATCCTCCTCCTCGCACCGGTCACCATCCTGTTCCTGGGTATTGTCGCAGACCCGGAAGAGACGCATGCGGTGTGGTACGGTATGCTGCACACGATCGGCATCTTCGAGCTCACGGCACTGGCGGAAGAAGAACAGAGGAACTACCTGCAGAAAAAACACTACTTCTGGTTCGGCGAAATCGCATCAGCAGTCGTGCTGGCTCTCGTGTTCAGCATTCCGTTGGGGCTGTTCCTGGCACAGAGAACGGATATCACACTCGCTTTCATTGGTGCTACCCTGCTGTTCCTGCCGCTCTTTGTCTTCCTGCCCCGGGCGATTCAGCAGGGGATGAAGGCAGATACCGCAGCAATCCTTGAAACGTTAGGGAAGAACGAGCTGGTGAAGAAAGTATTCTGGACCGTGTTTGCTGCAATCGCAGGACTCGTGCTGGTCCGTGTCGTGGACCCGGTGACCGCACAGCAGATGGTGGGGATGATTGCCGGGATGGGGTGGTGACGGTAGAGAACAGCTCTTCTGTTTTTTTTCACCGGGAAACCATTGCCCGAAAGAAAATCCCTCTCCCTTTTTTCCCTGCCCCGCCGGTAATCTAAGAATCCCGCGGGCCCGGTGATTCGTTCCTCTCGCCTTATAGGGGGTGCCCGTGCAGCGGCGAATGCCTGCATTCACCCTGGAGTTCCAGACCTCTTCCGGATTTTTCACCCGAAGATAAAATTGATCGCAGCATTAAAAAAAGAGGCACCCACACCATGGAAACCGAAACTCTCCCCATAGTCCTTGGCAAATCCTCAAAGAAACATCCATTTTTTTGGAAAATCAAAAAGGAAAATATTTCATTTAATAAAAAAGTACTTTCGCATATGGCAGTCGGTAGTGGCAAGGGGACAGCAAAACCAAAAAAAGAACCGGCAATTCTGGTTGCCGGTGACCAGATCACGGATGTATTCCTGTATCCGGTGAAGGTTGACGCGGATAAAAAAGATTATAATTTTGGGATTTCCCACCATTATCACTCTGCACATTTCCGGGGCGGAATACACCTCATCGTCTATTTCTTAAAAAATCTGGACACGGCCTCCGGTCGTGAAATCCTGCTTCTTCCCGGTGATAAAAACCTGATAACGCGGGAGATGCTCTCGACATTTCCTTCCCAGACTATTGAATGCAAGAAAGAAATCTGCAAATGTCCGGACAACAGGGAGCACTTTAGGGGGACAAATTTCCTCGGGATTGCACAATATGAAGATAATTACATTTTCCAGTTCCCGAAAAACCCGGTATATGACGGAGACCGGTGGACCAGTATCAGCAAAAAGGAGATCGGGTTATATGTCCTCAACGATATAGCAAAAGATTTCCGCGGTGATAAGATCCGGTGGCGGACCCTGCTGAAGAGCTTCCGTGCAAACCCGTTTTCCTGGGTCATACTCAAACTCAGCCCGCCCTTCAACACTATGGAGGATGATTTCTGCAAGCCGTACAGTGAATTTTTGGCAGAAGCTGAGGAGCGACTGGTAATCATCATAAATCTCCAGGATCTCCGGCTCGTTCCCTGCGCATCAATCGGTTACCAGCTCTCCTGGGAAAAAACTGTCGAGGATCTGCTGTACCAGATCCACTTCAACCCGGAATTGCAGAGCCTGCGCAAATGCAAAAAACTGGTAATCAGGATCGGTCTTGAAGCCGCGCTGACCATCACCAATCCTGGCAATCTGGAAAAGGACGGGGCCGAACTCTATTTCGAACCCTTCCTGTATGAAGACAGTTTCCTTGACAACAGCGAAGGGAACGTCCAGGGAATTTCCACCGCATTTTTAACCGGACTCATTCATACGTGGCTATCTGAAGAAAACCAGGCGACAAAGGGAAAACCGCTGAGGATGTTCAAAAACACTGCACTCCAGGCAGGTCTCAACCTGGCATGGAATATGTGGTTCTGGGCGTACGGGAAAAATGAGATCCCGGCGAGAGTCACCGATGACATTTTTATGCATCACCTGACCTATTGCAGGGAATATAAGGAATATATCGAGAACCAGAAAGCGAATCCGCAGATGGAAAAGAAACCGGAATTCGAAATACCCTCCGTCAAGATCAAAACCTCCGACCTTCGTGAGCATAAATCAACACCCTGGACAATCCTTTCGGTAAACCGGGATACCCGATCGTACGGGGAAATTGCCTATAAGATCGTGAAAGAAGACCTCACCAGTACGGAGATCAATTTCCCGGTGTTTCGTGTCGGGAACTTCATCAGTCTGGACCGGCGGGAAATCGAAGGGTTCAGAAGCGTAAAAAAACTTTTCAGGGAATATCTCGATTCTCCCCAGCAAAAAACTCCCTTGTCAATCGCGGTATTCGGTCCGCCGGGAGCCGGGAAATCCTACGGGATAAAACAACTCCTCGCGGAACGGAATGATCGTCAGAATGTCCAGTTCCTCACCTTCAACCTTTCCCAGTTCACTGATGTGGGACAATTAAATTCTGCATTCCATAAGATACGGGATTGTTCGCTGACGGGAAACCTTCCCTTGGTCTTCTTCGATGAATTTGACAGCAGGTTGAATGGACACGACATGGGGTGGGTGAAGTATTTCCTGGCGCCCATGCAGGACGGAGGATTCTTCGACGGAGAAACATCCCACCCCATCGGGCGGGCGATTTTTGTATTTGCTGGTGGAAACTCCTCAAAATATCAGGATTTCTTCAAAAAGTGTGAACTTGACAATGATGGCAAAAAAGAGGCCAAGCTCCGGGACTTCATCAGCAGGCTGCGGGGCCATATCGATATTACAAAATGCGATCCCGATAAGAATGAAGAACGGCCCGATGAATTGTACAAGATTAAACGGGGAATCGTGCTCCGGACTAACCTTCTTGAACGGGCACCACAGATTATTGACAAGAACAAAATTCATATCGATAAAAATGTTCTTCGTGCTTTCATCAAGGTTGACAGTTATATCCACGGAGTCCGTTCAATCCAGGCAATCATTGAAATGAGCAACCTGAAAAACAAAAAAAGTTTTGAACCATCGGCTCTGCCCCCTGAAAACCAGCTGAACCTTCACGTCAACGCAAAATTATTCAAAAATCTGTTACTGCGGGATGTCCAGTTCGAAGAGGTGAAAGACAGGCTGTGCGGCCTGCTCAAGGCCGACTACCTGGAAACCCTTGGAGCAATGGGCATCAGGAATGACGATGACAATAAGATCAGTACTATGGTTGAAAACATTCCCCCGTATCTCAAAGAATTAAAATTCGGTTGTTACCGGATCGATGAAGAAAAAAATGTCACAAT
>JAURZP010000142.1 GCA_030653335.1 Methanoregula sp.
GCACTGAACGGGGCTCATTCTGAAGTTTTGAAAAATGTGTGTGCCGGAATTGGGGGGATTTGTACCGGAATTGGTACCCCAGACCCTTTCGCTGATAGGAGTTTTCCGACGGAGAAGTGAGTTTGGCGGAGTGCAGGTATCCCAGTGTCCCGGGCCTGAATGATCGATCCCAAAAACAGGCCTTCTTTTCACTTTGACCGTGCTACCCCACAGCCACTCTGAGTTTCGCCTCCCAATAGCGTACAATAGCGTTTTACAGCGCCAAGGAAAACGCCCCGTTTGCCTTAAATTGTGCGCAAAATGCATTCCCTGAAAAAGTGTGTAAAAGTGTACGTTTTTTTGCACAAGTTCGGGAAATGACCTTCCCGGATTGGCAATCCGGGGCCGTAGCAGAGCCGGATTGGGGGGTGGGAATGCAGGTATCCGGAAGGGGGGTTTACAGTGGAAGTTTTGTCCCCCGAGTCTCCGCGTTCTTCTGTTTTTTAGTCCTGTCCAGTACAATGACAACATTAAACTCCCTCAGCAATCTTCCTAATCCGGATCGCCCGTATCACACCGACTCCCAGCTGCGCAGCGCTTGCAAGATCCGGCCAGCCCCGGGCTTCAGCGGGGACGAGTGGAGCCTTGCCGGAAATTTCCCGGCCGGACTGTGCATAAAAAATTTCTACCGGAGTATGAGGGGGTGATCTTTTTTTATGATTTCAAGTCCCTGGGAAAATTCCGTATTCATCCAAGAACACAAATGAATACCAGAATTGTTTATGAAATCCAGTGTATTTCAACAAAGATTTTGGGATAGAACAACCCAATGACATTTCAGGAGATAATGATGTCAACGTTTACTGCGGTGCTCCATAAAGAAGATGACCTGTTTGTGGCAGAGTGTCCGGAAGTTGGCACGTTCAGCCAGGGAAGTAGCGTTGAAGTAGCAGTCAGTAACCTCAAAGAAGCAACTGAACTCTATTTAGAAGAATTTCCTTTTAACTAAAAAGAAACGGGCGATCCTG
>JAURZP010000170.1 GCA_030653335.1 Methanoregula sp.
AACTGGAACTGTTCAGCCACCGCTGATCACCGTATTTTGTTAAAATCCTGAACGGGAACGATGTGATTTTACCCTTCCTGGCTGCCTCGAATGTCTGAATCACGCCCGACAGGTCATCCTTCAGGATAAAACCGGTAAAGGGTTGCCCCGTGATCTGCGACGGGGTGTAACCGGTAATTTTTTCAACCGCAGGGCTTAGGTAGGTGATGATACCCTTTTCATCGAGCAAGAAGATGACATCATTGATGTTTTCGACCAGATTGCGGTACTTCTCTTCAGAGAGACGAAGGGCCTCTTCGGCCTGCTGTTTATTTTTGATCAGGTTCTGCCGTTCAAAGGCGTCATGTATCTTTACCAGTATCTCTTCAATCTTTATGGGTTTGAGAACATAGCCGGTTGCGCCCTCGTTCAGTGCCCGCATGGCATTTTCCATGGAGGCAAAACCCGTGATCATGATCACCGTCAGATTCGGGTGCATCCCCTTGAGGGGAGCAATTAACCGGATGCCCTCGATATCCGGCAGGTTGATATCGAGAAGGGCTATGGAAATCCGCCTTCCCTTTGCCAGCTCCAGACCCTCCTGACCGGTACCGGCGGAAATTACGTCAAATCCTTTCTTTTTCAGGATGAGCGTCAGGGTCTTTCGTGTACCTTCGTCATCATCAATAATGAGAATCTCATTTTTTTCATCCATTATATCACCCGGCATTGTTCATCCCTGTTTTTTTCCTTGAGAGCTCGTTCACAATTCTTAAGAGGGCACCCATTTCAAGGGGCTTGTACAGCACCGTGTATGCATCCGCTTTCAGTGCAGTCTCTAGCATCGGGGCCATATCCTGCCGGTACCCGGTCATCATAACGGCAGTCATATCCGGATTGTCTTTTTTCATTGCAAGGTAAGCCTCCAGACCATTGATACCGGGGAGTTTCATATCGATCAATGCGATTTCAGGAGGCTGTTGTTGTGCCATTCTTATGGCTGCCTCACCGGAAGAGGCGGTATTGACGGCATGACCATGCCGTGCGAGAATATTTTTGAGCGTGATCGCGGTGCCGCAGTCATCATCCACTACAAGGATGTTCAGCCCTTTTAGTTCCCGGGAAACGTCTTCAATAGTACTCATCACATTTTTTACGTCAACCGGTTTATACAGGATCCCCTGTGCGCCCATGTACAGCGCTTTTTCAACCAGGCCCTCAACTGCGTAGGCAGTCATCATCGTAACCACCGCGTCTGTCCTGATTTTCTGGATCTGTTCAAATGCCTCAACCCCGTCCATTCCCGGCATTTTAATATCCATGAATATCATGGCAAAGGACTGCTCCTCAACATTCCCGATCGCCTCCGGGCCGCTGTGCGCAACGGTCACGTCATACCCTTTCCGGTTCAGGACGAGGCTTAACGTCCTGCACAGGTTTTCATCATCATCGACGATCATGACCCGCGGTTTTTCACTCATGTTACTGCCACCCTTTGATGCCGACCGGCAGCGTCACGGTAAATGTCGTACCTTTTCCTGCCTCGCTCCGGATATCGATGCTGCCATTGTGCGCTTCGACAATCGCCTTTGTGACCACAAGCCCGAGTCCGATCCCCTTTGCCTTTGTACTGAACAGCGGTTCGAAGATCCTTTTCATATTTTCTTCAGATATGCCGACACCGGTATCAGTAACCGATACACTCACCCGGCTTTCACCCGATAACGCTGACTGAAGCGTAAGAGAGCCTCCTCCTGGCATAGCCTGGCAGGCATTGGTGACCAGATTGGTGAAGACCTGGAGGAGTTTATCAGGATCTGCCATGATAACCGGCAGGGTGTCATCAGGATTACGGACCACCTTGATATTTTCCGGTATCGGGTTGCGGGTGACAGCCTCATTAATGACGTCGTTGATCCTGACTTTCCTCGGGGTCAGGACTGTCGGTCGGGCAAAGTCAAGAAGGCTGCTTAAAATATCTTCAGAGCGCGTTATCTCCTTATTCATGATCTCAAGGGTCTCTTTTACGTCAGGTTCCGGGTTCTCGAGCACCATGTTTAAGAAATAGGCGGCGTTCTTGATTGCGCCCAGCGGGTTTCTCAGCTCGTGGCCTACTCCCCCGGCAAGTTTCCCCAGAACGGCAAGTTTTTCCTTTATTACCAGCTGCTCCTGCGCTTCCCTGAGCTCTTTTGTCCGTTCATTAACCATCTCTTCTAAGGTATCGGCATATTTTTTCAGCTCGGCCTCGGCATTTTTACGAAAGGTAATGTCCCGGTTGCTCACACGCCGTCCCAATGCATTTCTCTCATCATCATAGACCTGCCGGCAGGCATGACTAATCCAGCGCACGGTGCCATCCCGGTGAATAATCCTGAAATCTGTGGATAATGCCTTGCGGGTTTCCCATGCGGAATTGTTATGTTCCTTCACTGATGCAAGGTCATCAGGATGGACGATTGTCACCAGCAGATGTGAATCTGCAAGGAATTCCTGTTGCGTGTAGCCGGTGAAGCGTTCACAGGATGGCGACGTGTAGATGATCTGTTTGTCCTGTCCCTGCCAGTATTCCCAGTCGGCAGTGAAATCCACCATCGTGTGGAATTTTTTTTCGCTGACTTCCAGTACCAGTTCTGCCTGTTTCCGCTCGGTGATATCAAGGTGGGTTCCTGAAATCCTTGCGGCCTTCCCGTTCATGTCACGTTCAGCCACGCTGCCGCGTGCAAGGACCCACACCCATGTATTATCCCGGTGCCTGAGGCGAATCTCGCTGGAAAATACGGATAACGTGCCGGTTATACAATCATTGAGCAGCCCGGAAAATCCGGGCAGGTCATCCGGGTGGATGATCTGCATGAACCGGTTCACATCATTGCCGAACTCATCAGGTGTATACCCAAGCATTACCACCTGCCGGTCATTGTAATCGATCCTCATGGTGGGAACGTCCCAGTCCCAGATACCGATATCCGATCCCTCGATAGCAAGGGACAACCGCCGCTCGCTCTCACGCAGCTTCTTCTCGGCCTGCTTGCGTCCGGTGATATCCCGCGATACCGTTGCCAGAAATTGCGGTGCGCCGGTGACGGGATCCCCAATCACGAAGTTCATCGCATGCACATCGATCAGGTTACCGGTCTTTACGTTCCTGTACTGGAGATCCCCCTCCCAGTGGCCATTTTTCATGAACGAAGGCAGCACTTCGCTCTGCACGCTTTCTTTCTGATGATCGGGCACGCACAGCATGAAATCCTGGCCGATTACATCTTCCGGGCGCACGCCAAGCATGTCGGCGCCCGCATCATTGATGAAAATAATTTTTCTGTCGGGGGTTGCAAGGCTGATAAACTCGCTCGAGTGCCGGATCACGGAAACCAGCTTGTCCCGCTCCATTTCTGCCTGTTTCCGGTCAGTGATGTCCCTTCCCACCACCTGCATGCCCGATAAAACACCCTCCTTTATGACCGGAGATACGGAAATGTCCAGTATGGCATAACCGCCGCCTTTTTTTCTGACCCGGGTTTCCATTCCTTCGACATCCAGGGACCCCGCCACATTTTTCCTGATGAGTTCGTGCACGGCTCCGATATCATCAGGATGCACCAAATCATCCGGAAGTGTACCGATGACTTCGTCCGGGTCAAACCCGAGGATTCTCTTTATTGATGGCGAGACAAACGTTATCCGACCCGTTCTGTCGGTAAGTTGTATGATATCCGAACTGCGTTCGGCAACACCGCGGAACTTCTCCTCGCTTTCTGCTAATGCCGCTTCCGCCTTTTTACGCTCGGTGATGTCCCTGCCTGAAATCAGCACTTCGGCAAGCGTCCCTTCTTTATAAACCGGTGCCAGCGTGAACTCGACAGGTACATGACTCCCGTCCTTTCTTACCAGCTCAACCGCGACCACCTGGATCTGGCCTTTTTCAATAACCTGGCTTTTAAAGGCATCCAGTCCTTTCTGTCGGTCATTATGAAAAATAAAATCAAACGCATTCTTCCCGATTACTTCATCCGGTTCATACCCGAGAATTTTCTTTACCGACGGTGAAACAAACGTGAGAGATTCGTTCAGGTCAATTGTACATATAATGTCCCTGCTCTGCTCGGCCAGAATGCGGAACTGCTCCTCGCTTTTCTGCAATACCTTTTCTGCCCGTTTCCGTTCAGTGATCTCATGATGGAACACAACAAAATGTCTGCCATGGGTTTCAGAAACGATAACACTGACTTCAACATTAATGATCCCTCCATCCTTTTTCCTGTAATTTGTTTCGAAACGGTCTGCACCCTTCCTGATGATCTCGCTCATGTGACTGGCGATCTCCTCATGCTGTTCCTTTGCCTCAATATGTAAAAGCGAAAGGGTGAGCAGTTCATTGCGGGAGTATCCCGTCATAGTGCAGAACGCATCATTGACATCGAGAAATGATCCCGTGGAATCAACAATACTGAACCCGTCTATTGCAGTCTTAAGGATGTTCCGGTATTCTGCCTCGCTTTCTAAAATGGCATTCCGGCTGCGTGCCAGATCTTCATACCGTTCCCGCAGTTCTTCTTCCTTTGCCGTAAGCTGATGGTATGCCTTTTTCAGTTCGTATTCTGCGTTCACGGTGGCGGTAACATCAACACCGATAGCGATATACTGCGGCGTCCCTTTTTCTTCCTGTGGCAGGATTTTAGTATTCCACATGAGGGTCTTTTTTGTCCCATCCTTACAGGTAATGACGGTTTTTAAATTTTCAAGATAATTTTCCTTTCGGATAATTTCCGTAATCTTTCCGGTGATCTCTTTTCTGTAGTTCTTGTCCGGGTAGAGCTGTTTCCAGACTTCGTTTTTCCTGATGACCTCGTCGGCAACAAAGCCGCTTATATCCTCTGCGGCTGTATTCCATTCAAGGATCCGGCCGTCTGAATCAAGCACCATGAGCCAGACATTCGTGTTCTGTATGATGCCCTGCTGGATATGTGCAGTCCTGTCCAGTGCTTTATGTGCCTGGACCAGCTGTTCGGAAAGATAGGCAACAAGAGCCGCGACACCGATAAATACGATTGAACGTATGCCAGCACCTTCGATGGTGAAAAGGTCATCCGGCCCGTAGGCAGCAACAAGTGCGAAGTAGGAAAGGCTGAGCAGTACGGATAAATACAATCCTTTTTTCCGGTAATGATACGCGAGGAGTACGATGGGAAGATAGTACAGGTGCATGAAGATGATTGTAATTCCCTGTGACAGGCACCAGATGGTGATGAGCAGGACAGCGCAGGAGAGCACAAGAATCATGGCACTCCATAAACGTTCTGACACCGCAGACCCAGGCTGCATCGCTCCAATCATGGTGGTTGACCAGCGATCCGTTCTTTATTGCCGTTGCTCACGTTCATTACCATACCCTTTTAGTCCTTTTTCTTCAGTACTATGGTGAATGATGTACCTGCACCACGGTCCAGCGTGACGGTCCCGTCAACCTGGTCGATAAGGCTGGAGACAAGACGCATGCCCAGCGACGTGGTGTTCTTCCAGTCAAGGTCCGCCGGGATCCCGATACCGTCATCCCGGACAACGAGGGTGATGAGGTTGTTTTCGTCACTGCCACTGATGCTGATGGTCCCCTCCCTACCGTTTGGGAATGCATGCTTGAGAGCGTTGGATACAATCTCGTTCATGAGCAGGCCGAGGGGAACGGCAGTATTGATGTCTACCATGATCTTTCCCATTACAAAATCCAACCGCACTCTCCGCGTATCAGAACCGTAAAACGAGAAGAGCTGGGTGGCAAGGAAGCGGGTGTAATCCGCAAAATCGATCCGGGAGAGGCTCTCGGAACGGTAGAGTTTTTCATGGACCAGAGACATTGCACGGACCCGGTTCTGCGTCTCGGACATGATCTTTTTTACTTCGGGATCATCGGTCTGGCGCATCTGGAGGTTGACAAGGCTGATGATGATCTGGAGATTGTTTTTTACCCTGTGATGGACTTCCCGGAGAAGGATGACCTTTTCTTCCAGTGACGCCTTTATTGCTTCTTCGTCCTGCTTCTGCCGGGTGATGTCATGCGCAGCGACAATGATCCGCACATCGGGGGCATCCTTTTTATCAATCAGTGTAGCATTTATCGAAAGAGGGGTTATGTGACCGTCAGTATGACGTATCTTGACAAGGTTCTCAATCCTTCCTTCTTTTAAGAGCCGTGAGAATGCATCGTACAGGGTCCCGTCATCCACGAGATAGCCGAAATACAATGTGCCGATCAGCTGCTCCCGTGGGATGCCGGTCAACAATTCCGCGGTCGCGTTGATATCCAGCACCGTACCGTTCCGGTCGAGGACAACCATGAGATCCGGGTTTGCCTCAATCACCGATCGCGTATAACTTAGGGAGTTCTGAACATCCTTTTCGGCACGCATTCTCTGGGCTACCTCATCTTCCAGAAGGCGGGTCCGGTCCCTTACTATCTGCTCAAGGTTCTGGTTGATCCGACCCAGCTCCGCTTCTGCTTCCTTAAGACGGGAGATGTCCCGCATGGACTCGATCGCGCCTGTGATATTGCCCTGAGCATCAATCAGTGGAGAGGCGACAAGCGAAAGGGATGTCGTGTGCCCGCTGCCGGGCCGGATGATTTCAGTCTGGGCAATTACGGTACGTCCGTCCCAGTGGATACCCGTATAATCCAGCCGGCCGGCATCCTGATCCGGGTGGAGGACAAGATCGATTAAGATCGGGCGCCGTTTCCCATCCAGCCACAGGCTGTACTCGTGATCTCCTTTGCCGATAATATCTTCAGCGGGAACCCCGCTGAGCTGTTCGATTGCCCGGTTCCATGCCAGCACTTTGCCATCCTTGTCAATGACAAAGGTGGGATCGGGCAGGAAACTGATGATATCTGCGAAGAGCTGCCGCGACTCGCTGATCTGCTTTTCCATCTGTTTGCGTTCCGTGAGATCGACAAAACTCTCGATAAGGAACGGCCGGTCACCTATTGTTACCGGGTTGACCGATTTGAGAATCGGGATCCGTTCCCCGTTTGCCCTGATGAGCACACGCTCGGAATTGTCATCCGTGTGGCCGAGATCTGTGACCGGGCATTTACCCACCTCGGCAGGACAGATGAACGTATGGCAGACTTTTCCTGTCACGTCTTTGTGCGAAGCGCCTATCATAGCCAGAGCTGCTGCGTTCGCATCAACGATCGTGTGGGTTACGGCATCGACCATGACAAGCCCGGTCTGCTGGGTCTGGAAGATGGCCCGGAACTGCTCCTCACGGGACCTGATCGCTTCCTCAGCCCGCTTACGCTCGGTGATATCGTGGAAATACCAGACCCGCCCGAAATACCAGTTATCCTTCCCGAGCATGGGGGCGGAATACCGTTCAAACACCTTCCCGTCTTTTAACAGGATCTCTTCCCGGCTCTTCTCCTCCCTGTGTTCATAGAGATACCTGACCCGGGCAAGGAATTCCTGCGGATTGGCGAGTTTGTCGAGAACAAACGAGAGAACTTGTTCATCATCGCGTGAGTCAATAATCTCTCGAGGGATACCCCAGATTTCTGTGAACTTCTGGTTGAATGAAAGAATTTTTCCTGATTTGTCAACGATCAGGATCCCGTCTGGAGAGGTCTCCTGCTGGGTTTTTAATATTACATTGGAGATCCGGATCTCTTCTTCTGCCTTTTTTCGTTCGGTGATATCAGAAGTGATGCCCTCTACTCTTATTGGAGTATCGTGTTCGTCAAAGATCATATGACTTTTATCATGAATCCATACAATGCTTCCATCGGGCCGGACAATTCGGCACTCTCTGACAGCAGACCCAACTTTTCGCAATTGTTCCAATGCTTTTTCAGAAATATGCTTGTCATCAGGGTGCGTGACCTCTGCCCATAAAGAAGGCTTTTTTATAAATTCCTGTACAGGTCGTCCGTATACCTGTTCCGCCGATGGACTGATATAATCAATATTCAGATCCGGCCATGATAACGACCAGATCACATCCGGAACATCGTTCAAAATACGGTTTAATTTTTTCTCGTTATCCCGCAGTGCATCTTCTGTTCGCTTGCGCCCGGTGATGTCGGTTGCATACACCCTGACAGACCGGCTTTCGGGCACAAAGGAGAGGTTCAACGTAACCGTGCGGCTTTGTATAACCAGTTCTCTCTCCGACAGAAGGGGTGTTGTGCAGGAAGATTCTGCTCCGGCTTTTTTTAAGAAGTCCGCAGGGATAAAAATCCCCGGATCAGAAATACCGATCGCTGCAATGGTATTTTCCATTGCGGGATTAATGAACAGGATCTTTCCGCTCAGGTCGGATTCAAGGATATTGACCGGTGTTAACCGGGGGAACGTAGCAAGATGCCGAATCTCAGTTTCTGCCTCTGTCTGTTTAGTGATATCACGCCCGATCGCGATATAACTGGTGATGGCGCCTTTAGTGTCCCGCTGTCCCCTTGTATTCCAGACAATGATCTTTTTTGTCCCGTCTGCGCAGCGGATCTCCGTCTCAAAGTTCTCAAGGAATGTGTCCCTCCTGATGATCCGCTGGATCTCTCCGGTAACTTTTTTCCGGTATTCATTATCCGGGTAGAGTTGTTTCCAGACCGTGTTCTTTCCAACAACCTCGCTTTTTTTATAGCCGCTGATCGCCTCTGCTGCGTCATTCCAGACAAGAAGGGTGCCGTCCAGAGAGAGCACCGATATCCAGACGTTTGCGTTTGTTATCACGCTCTCCTGGAACTGCTGCATCTCCAAAAGGGTATCCTGTGCCCATTTTTCCTCAGTAATATCTTCACCAAATCCAAGTATGCCTGTGATAGCCCCGTTCTCATCGTGCAGGACGGTATTATGCCAGCGTATGATCTTCTCTGTGCCGCCACAGGACACAACCGGGTTCTCAAAAACCCGGTAGGGTTCGATCTGACCCGCCAAAATCTGTAAAAATACATGGTTCACACGTTCCCGCTCTTTGTCCGGAAGAAACCGGTCTGCCCACGATTTCCCGGTAACCTCTTCAGGAAGGCATTCAAGAATCTTGCCGCCATTCCTGTTGAGGTAGGTTATCGCACCGTTCCGGTCAAGGGCAAGAACGATTGCAGGTGCGAGCGAGAGGTAACGATCCCGAAGTTCGGCGGACTGCTGCTGGGTGCTTTTGGCTTTTTCGAGGAGAACTGAGAGATATGCAATGACTGCAGCAATACCCACAAAGACTAAGAACCGGTACAACGCCCCGAGTATGATATCGGTCTCGCCGGGATCGAAAACGATAACAAGACCGAGATAGGCCAGAGAAAGGAGTGTTGCAAGACCGAATCCTTTCCAGCGGTATCGGTACGCGAGAAGAACGATCGGGAAATAATAGAGGTGCATGAAGATGGTAGTGATCCCGTGAGTCAGGCACCATACGGAAAAGAGGAGGACTGTTAAGGAGA
>JAURZP010000190.1 GCA_030653335.1 Methanoregula sp.
AACTGCGGTAAATTTTACCTGTCGAATTCAGATGAACTATCCCATTTGGTTATTTCATTAATCTTCATCAGATGATCTCTGCTTTTCATTATTTACCGTATAAGGTTGGTCCTTCTCAGAGATAACTTTTGGAATTTCAGAGATTACACCGGGTGAATTGGGCAGCAGCCTCTCTTCCCATAGAATCTCGCGGATGAACACACGACCCGTATCTGATTTTAAATATTGGATAACAAACGCTTCGATATGGTCCTTTTTTTCGGATCTCTCTAACATTTGATGGATAGCTGATACAACAACGTCAGAAATATCTTCATACTCTCCCTTATCGACGAGAGCCCGCATTTTTTCAAATACCCTGGAAGAAATTCTGAAATTTAACTTTATTTTCGGTTGTTCATCCTGCATAATTCTTTAAAAAATTACCAACCCCAGTTAATGAAGTGATGTGCTACATATGGATGTTTTTGTGATACAATTATATGTTACGCAGTCCAAGCTGGGATGTCAGAGAAAAGTCGCATTCCTGTTGAGTGGATTGCCGGCGTGATTGCTCTTGTGAAGTCAGACGGGAGTATATGGCAGGTCAATCCCGTGGCGGAACGGCTCTTAATGCAGCCAGAAGAAGATCTGGCCGGTACAGCTCCCAGGTACCTGGGCGTATCAGGTCCGTCCACCGAGGTCGAACTGATCCGGAGCAGCAATGACCATGCTTTCGTGAACATATGTGCAGGAACTCTCACATGACGGGGGACAGTGTACCTGGTATAACTCACGGACATTCCCCGACACAATCTGAGAGAGAACGAGCTCCGGTATGCACAGGAGGGACTAACGGATGGCGCAGGAAAGAACCGCTGGCTATGTTCAGGTAAAACGGATGCTCCAGAGCGAGAACCGCGAGTCCGGGGGAACGAAAAATACAGCCAAACAGGCAAATGAAGAGCTCCCGGACTATGTAGTTGTTCATGATGGCAGAACAATCCAGTACGCAAATCCTGCAAGCGTACGACTTACCGGCATACCCGGAAACGAGATTCCAGGAATGTCCATTGACTCCTTTATTGCGCCGGAAAGCAGAGCGGCAGGCAAGATGGCGATCCGGAAACTACTGGCTGACCCTGCTGTTGTGCAGCCTCACGAGATCGTCATCCAGTCTCCTGACGGTGGGAGGCACAGCTGCATTATCAGAAGCGTGCCGGTACGGTTCCGGGGAAGCAGTGCAATTTTAAGTCTCCTCACTGATATCACCGAGCGCAAACAAAGGGAAGATGCTCTGCGGGAGAGTGATGAAAATTATCGTGCAATTTACGATCAGTCACCCATTGCCATTGAACTCTATGATGCTACGGGTACACTGGCGCATGCCAACCCTGCGTGTCTGAACCTGTTTGGTATAGAAAACATGCAGGCGATCCAAAATTTCTCTCTTTTTACTGACCCGAATATCGACGACGAGCAGAAAGCTAAACTGCACCAGGGAGAGACCATACAATACCAGGGACCTTTTGATTTTGAAAAAGGAAAAACCATGGACATTTCCCGTCGGCAAGGGATTATCTGGCTGGATGTGCTCATCACCCCGCTGCGAAATAGTGCAGATTCAATCACCGGTTTCCTCGTGCAGATCCAGAATGTCCCCAACCGTAAACTGATGGAGTATGAGATCCGGTCCCTGAACAGGGATCTCGAACAGCGGGTCATTGAACGGACCAGCCAGCTGAATGCTTCGCTTGAGGACAAGATCGTCCTGCTCCGGGAAGTCCACCACCGGGTCAGGAACAACTTCCAGATCATCATCTCCCTCTTAAACCTCCAGTCACAATGCATCGAGGACGAGAAGACACAGAAGGTGTTCAAGGAAAGCCAGAATCGTATCCGGGCGATAGCGCTTGTGCATGAAAAACTGTACGAGTCATCGGATATTGCAAAAATTGATCTTGACAATTATATCCGGTTTTTAGGAAACAGCCTGTTGAAGTTCTACGGCATAAAAGGAAAGGGTGTCATTTTCAATACCCGGATTCAAAACATCCATGTCGATATCAATACCGCGATTCCTATCGGGCTTATTGTCAACGAGCTGGTCTCAAACTCCTTAAAATTTGCATTCCACGATAGGAGGAGAGGAGAGATCTCCCTTGCGATCCAACGGGAGAATGCCATCCTCACCATCGTGTATAAGGACCACGGGATCGGGATTCCTGCTGATCTGGACTGGCGCAATGCCAAATCGCTGGGACTTCGCCTGGTGATCGCGCTCGTGGGCCAACTGGACGGTACGATTGAACTGGACAAGACTGGGAGGACCATGTTTACGATTGTCGTGAAGGAGACGGATTAGGGCTGTTCCCTATATTTACAGGTGAAATTCAACACAGCCCTGATACAAAAAACCTCGAAATCTTTGCTGTTCCCCTGTTCGAAAAGGCGTGTCATAGTCTCTTTACGAACTCGTTGGAACACGGGGATCATGCCCCCGGATCCGAGTCTGGCAGCGCAGACCGGAATGCATTTATCGACATAATAAAGACGATATGGAAGCAATCCGGAATGATCAGGTGGTTCAATGAGACAGGAAAACGTTGAATATTTTACCGAAAAAGAAGAAGAGTTCACCAGTCTGTTGATCGAGATTGGAACAAAGAAAACCATTGCAAATGTGCTGGTGTTCCTTGCGAGCACACCGGAAGCAACCTCCCGGGCAATCGAGCGCGGGACCGACATGCGGCAGCCCGAAATCAGCATAGCAACAAAGTACCTGGTGGATCAGGGCTGGATCAAAAGTTGTGAGAGCCCCTCCGAGAACAAGGGCCGACCGATGAAAGTCTACGAGCTGGCAAAATCTATCACAGAGATCATGGAATGCATTGAAAAAGAAAAGAAAATCGAAGCTAATAATCAGCTTGCTCTCGTTAAAAAATTACGTGAATACCTCGATTAACACTCTTCAAAAACCTTGTTTTCCGGATCATAACCCATTTCTTTATTTTTATAATAATGCCGTCGGAGAAAACGAGCCTCATAGTGGTATTCCGGTTGGGTTTTCCGGGTCTGGATGGGCTAAATTAGGTGGCGAAAAATGCCTCGATTCCAGGGCCTTTGGGGGGCTTTGGGAGAGGGGGTTTCCTGCCGTATTTTGGCAAATAAAACGATAATTAAGCGTATTTTCCACAGGAACTGAAAAGAAGGGTATTTCGGGGTTTTCCGGTATTGACCGGCGTACCGGGAAGGGAAAAGGAGCTAGTATTGGGCTTATTTGCCCTCAGGACATAGACTTTCAGATTCCGTGTATCTTCGACGAGGGAAGAACTGAGGGTTGGGACCTCATATCCCCATCACCACCAAAAATTTCTTTTTATCTTCTCAACTTCAAAAAATAGTTCTTTTGCCGGGCAATTTCATCCAATATTGCATGAAGAACTCTTGATTTCTCTTTAATTTCTAATCCGTCTGAATTTTTCCTGGCTTTTATCAAAGCTTCTTCTAATTCTCCAATTTCCATAACGGTAGCTGCAATGCAATAATAGCTTTTTGAACGCCCTTCATTGAATTCCCGCAACATCTCTTTTATCAGGCGTTCGCGTATTTTTTGCGTCTTTTCAAACTCGTTTACTCCGTTCTTTTGAATAAATGCAATATCATCTTCGAGTTTTTGATAACACTTGAATGAATCGGCTTTTTTTCCGGATTCTCTATGCTTCGCCCATTTTTCACAGGTCTTATTTTCTTTGCAATTCCAGCAAAATTCAATTCCTTTTTTCTTCAGGGCACAGGTAATAAATGGGCAACCAGCACCCATTCTGAATTCGGTTTTACATCCACCGCACCTGCTTGTACCTTCAGTATGGTAATGAGGGCAAAGTCTGCACGAAAGCCCGCAAATGCCAATTTCAGGGTATTTTATTTTCATTGTTATCCCTTTTACCGTATTATCCACCAGTATTTTCGATTATAGTGGATCATGTGGCGGCTGATAGTAAGAATTATTCTCCAGAGATGAAGTCTGTATTTTCAGTAGGTGGATGCACACTAAAAACGTTCCGGCAATCGCGAAAAGTGAGGAAAAAACGGGCGGAGAAAAATTCCCGCCATGTCATCCCCCCATTCCCGTAATAATCCCGACCACCTGCTGAGCGGTCACCGGGTCCACCACCCGCGCCAGCACCAGCCTGGCCATCGCGATGATATCAGCCAAGATAGGGATCTCTGGATCCATTATGCTGGTATTTCCGTTTGATGCTACAGGTCAAACCAATAAAAATAATAGTGCAATAATTGAACACTGGTGCTATGCAGAAGCGATGGCTCCTGACGATCTGCCTTCTCCTCATCACATGTGTACTCCTGGCAGGCTGTTTAGATTACCTCACCGAGACCTGCCCGCGGCACTGGACTAACGAGACCATCTCTCCATCGCCGAACACCACGCTCAACCTGCGGGTCGACACTTTCGGTCCTGCCCAGATCATGGTTCTGGATTCGGATTCGGATGAGATCGGGATTGCGGTGAATTACTGTGCGGACCCTGCCATAAAACACCGGGAAACCAAGGAACGGTTGTACATCAACGCGTTTGTTACATCGCCTCACGATTCAACAAAAAATGTCGTGGCGGATATCCTCATATTCCTGCCGGCGGATACCAATTATACCATGAATATCTGGAACCAGCAGTACACTCCGGTGACAAACCGGTATACCGGCGGGAACCTCACGCTCTGGACAAATCATGGAGAACACCTTCCTCCCACTCAGATCGATGACCTCGGGCTGACACGACCGTAGCTGCTGCTTTCAGACAGTTCTGTCATTTATTCGTCCATTTTTGGGCTGGCCCCACCCGTCCCCGCCGAAACCTGGG
>JAURZP010000191.1 GCA_030653335.1 Methanoregula sp.
ACTGGGAACATACAGTTGTTCTGGAAAAGATCTTGCCTGCAGATCCCAAAATAAATTATCCGTGTTGCATTGCCGGGAAACGCAATGGTCCTCCTGATGATGTGGGTGGGGTTTTCGGATACGAAGAGTTCCTTTCGATCATGAAAGATCCCCAGCACGAGGAGCATGACGAGATGGTCGAATGGTACGGTGACATCTATGATCCAGAAGAGTTTGATTGCGCAGAGGTTGTATTCAATGACCCCGATGCGTGGCTCTCCCTGATGGGCGAGTGACTCTTGCGGGTACAGGTCACCAGGGAGACAATTTTTTTTTACACGACCCTCGATGTGGTCGATGCCTCAATCCCCTTATCGGTGATGATAAAAGGCAGCAGCCGCTGGGGAGTAGCTGCATCCTTGATTTTATGCACAGCGAGCGTACGCTCGATCTCGGCCTGGTGAATATCGGTCTTAAACTCGATCACAAGATCTGCCGCCCGCATAATCCTCGTCATCTCCATAGGGGTGTGAATACCGGTATACACGATAAACAGCATATTCGCACCACGGTTCCTCATCTCTTCGCGGGTTTTTTTCAAAAACTTGAGAGCTTCATCGATACCGTACCTGATGATGATGGTTGAGAGCGAGTCCACTACGATCCTGCCTCCCGCCATCTGGGGGATGTACATCTCGGGATGGAGATCGTTAACATCCGTCATCCCCACTTCGACATCCCCCTCATTTATCAGGTACGTGCCCTCTTCTCCTCCTTCTGCCCGCCAGAACTGCTTTGCCGAAAGGTCAACACCGGCAACCGGCGTTCCATAGATCATAATGAGGGTCCCCTCAGGAAAACCACCGTCTAAGAGCAGGTTGAGCCCCACAATACCAGTGGTTCGCTTCCTGACCTTTCCGCTGACGGGGATGTCATAGCTGCGGCTTTTTAAATCCATCGGAGATACACCGGCTAATATTATTTACAGCCTGCTTAAAAGGTTTTTGGAGGTCGGCCCCTTTTGTCGCAGAATCTTCCGCTAAATGGCATTACGAGCCAGATCCTCTGAACTTTTCCCGGAGATCCCTTCGCAACAACTTCCAGCCATGAACACGAGGCAGCGAATCTAAAATCATGAGTTTTCGCGGAATCTTATAACCGGCAAGATGGGCCCGGCAGTATGTTTCAAGCTGGGGTTCAGTGAGAGTCATTCCCGGTTTGAGCACAACCGCAGCAATCGGGACTTCGCCTTTTCGTTCATCGGGAACACCAAATACCGCAACATCAGCAATTGCCGGGTGCCGGATGATCGTGTTCTCAACTTCTGTGGGATAGATCTTCCAGCCCGACATGATGATCATGTCCTTTTTCCGGTCAGTGATGTACAGGATACCTTCCTTATCGAGATACCCGATATCCCCGGTAAGGAACCAGCCGTCATCTAAAAATACTTCGGATGTCGCTTCCGGCATCTGCCAGTAGCCGTGCGCAACGGAGGGACCGCGGAGCGCAATCTCACCGGTTTCTAAAACAGCCATCTCTATCTCCGGGTTTGCGGCATCCACAATCTTCACTTCTGTGTACCCTACTGCTACACCCACGCTCTGATAATTTTTCGTCAGGTGCGGGTACCCGGGCAGCGTTGTCGTACCTGATCCGATCACAATGGTCTCGGAGAGTCCGTACGAATTCGCAACCGGTATATGATACCGCTGGTCAAACGCTTCCCAGACTGCCGGGAGGAGCTGGCCACCACCCGAGATGATTACCCGGGCATGGGAGAGGCGCTGTTCTGTGCCGATCGGGGCGGTGTTGAGCGAGTGGATAACCGGTGGCATACCGGCCAGCACGGTGACCTTGTACTGCTCGGCAAGCGCAAGATACCGCTCGAGTTCAAAGCGTTCCATCATTACGTACGTGCCACCAGAACGGAGCATCGAGAGCCCCCATGAGAGCCCGACGTGGCCCATCGGATAGATACCGAGATACACATCGTCCGGGCACATCCGCAGGGCTTCACGTTCGGCATCGAGTGCGGTCATCCAGTTGCCATGGGAGAGCATCGCTCCTTTTGGTTTTCCTGTTGTGCCTGCCGTGTACTGGATATGGCAGAGATCGTCCGGAGCACAGTTGGTTGCCCGCATGGATGACGGTGCTGGGGGATACGATGCCCATGCAACAGATCCCGTGCAGGATCCTGCGGTGCAGATGATATGCACAAGTGTCCCGGCTTGTGTCCTTATCTTGTCAACAACAGCTAACCCTTGCGCATCGGTGATCAATGCAACAGCACCGGCATTATTGATCGCATGCAGCAGTTCTTCGCTCCGGTACACAATATTGGTCGGGACTGCCACTGCACCGATCCGCCAGATGGCAAAGTAACTGATGAGATATTCGGGCGAACTGTCAAGGTAGATGCAGACACGATCACCTTTTTTCACACCAAGGTTCACCAGCCCCTGCCCGATGCGGTTCATCTCATCACGGAGTTTACCGTAACTGTACGTCTCGTTGCGGGTGGGGCAGATGAATGCGGCTTTCGCTTCAGGAACGCTCTTTGCATCAAGCAGTGTGGTGACGTTGGACATGGCAGTGCCGGAGATTTTCTGGTGATAAAAATAAGACGTTGGGATATTTAGGATCGTGCATTATCCTGATTGGAGGGATGATGCTTGTGAGTGGGTAATAAAAAATCGGTTTTATCTACCCGTAATAGCATCCCAAAGAGGATTATTCTGAGCCGGTCGTTGGACAAAATTAAAAAAATTTGAGAATTGCTGAGTTTTTACCTCATAAGAGGATCAGAGTATCTGTTTTGCGATTAACGCAACATATCCACATCCTGCGGCTATGAGAACAATGATCGTGGCATAATCTCTGGTCTGGAATGCAAACTCCCTGATACGGGTCCGTGTTCTTGTACGATAACCCCGGATATCAATCGTAAGTCCCAGCACAGTCGCCCGGGCAAGGGCGTTTGACACCAGCGGGATCACAATCGGCGCAACACTGCGGACTTTTCCAAGTATCCCTGTCCCCGGGTTGTACCCGCGTGCCAGCTGTGCTTCATGAATCCGTTTCCCTTCGATCTGGAGGGTGGGAATAAAACGCAGCGCGATAAGGAACATCAGGGTATAATCAACCGGGATCTTCATACGCTCCATGGTGTGGACAATATCCCGCGGTTGCGTTGAGATCACAAAGAGCTGGAAGACACAGATGAGCACCATAAACCGGAGGGTGAGCACAAGCCCGAAATCAATCGCACCGGTGGTTACCGGGAAGTGTCCCCCGATACCGGGAATTGCTGACGGTATAAGGTAACCAATCGTCTCCCCGCTTGGCATCGTGATGATGGTAAGACCAATGAGGATGATACTCATGACAGCAATCAGCTTAAACTGCTGCATCACTTCCGCACTGAGGCTGGCACCGTAAGCAATAATCAAAACCGCAATGACCAGCACGATGAGGAACAGTAAATTTGTCGAAAGTATGGACATCAGGCCGAACAGGAGGATGAACGCGATCTTTGTAAACGGGTGGAGCCGGTGGAAGAACCCGTCTTTATGAACATAGGCAAGAATCTCTGCCATTTAGTTACCCCCTGTAAAAGAGTCCGATACAATCGTTCCTTTCTCCATGGTGATAATCCGGTCCACACAGTTAATGGCTATATCACGGTTGTGGGTGATGACGATAATTGTATGTCCTTTCTGCTGGAGCTTCTTTAAGATCTCAAGCACAAGCCGTGCCTCATTCCCGTCAAGTCCGGTAGTTGGCTCATCCAGCACAATAATTGCCGGTTGCATGGCAATCACGCAGGCGATTGCTAGCCGCTGCCGTTCACCGCGGGAGAGCCACCGGGGGTAGAGTGCTCTGGTATGCACAAGCCCTACTTCTGAAAGCGCAGCATCGATGATCTTATCCCCATCAGTAATGCCGAGGTTCTTTAACCCGAATTCCACCTCCTCTTTTACGGTATCAGCAAAGAACATGTGGTCAGGGTTCTGGAACACGAGGCCAACATGTCGGGCAAGATCGGTGATGCTGCATTCACGGGTATTTTTACCGTTTACTATGACATCGCCCCGCGTCGGGGTCAGCAACCGGTTGAAATGCTTGACGAGCGTTGTTTTCCCGGAACCGTTCTCCCCTACCAGTGCAACAAATTCCCCGGGCTGGATGGTAAGGCTGATCGTATCAAGGGCAAGTATATCGCCATATGCGTACGAAAGTTCCCTTACATTGATGATGGGACCGGGGGCCCCATCGGATTTCATTGTGGCTGTGGTCTTTTCCTGGAGATTCCGTATTCCTGAAAAGTCTGCAATTACGATCTTTTTCAAACGATCATCTGCGAGCAGCACATCAGGTCTTCCAATCGCACTGATCTGCCCTTCTTCCATCACAACAAGAGTGTCTACCATCTCTTTGAAATGTGCATATTTGTGTTCCACAAGCAGGATCGTCTTTCCCTGAGCTTTGAGATCCTGAAGAATTCCAACAATCCGTTTTGTTGCATGTTCATCAAGTTCGGAAGTGGGTTCATCGAGAATCAGGATATCGTTTCCTAGTGCCAGCGTTGCAGCGAGTGCCACCCGCTGCTTCTGGCCCCCGGAGAGATTATGCGGAGACCGGTTGCGCAATTCATCAAGATAGGTAGTAGCGATGATCGATGCGAGCCGTTCTTCTGTTGCAGCAACATCCAAACCCCGGTGTTCGATTGCAGAGAGGATCTCTTCTTCGACAGTGGTAAAGATCATCTGGGCTTCAGGATCATCAAAAACAATTCCAATCTTCTGTGCCAATGCAGTAAGATCAGGGTAATCCTTTATATCGATCGCATCAACGGTCACCAGGCCTTCTTTTTTGCCGCCATATTCATGGTGAAGGATTCCTGATGCCGCAAGACAGAGTGTGGTCTTACCGGCACCGGATGGCCCGGTCACCATAACGCAGCTTCCCTTTTTTAAGGATAAAGAAAGATGGTGCAGGGCTTTCTGCACGGTGTGGGGATAAGTGTAACTGATATTTTTAAGCTTGATCATTCCTGTCCTCGTGACAATACCCGGCTGGCAGGTATGTAGAGGATTTGGACGATAACGGCATTAAATACCGCAGTTATGACTACGATCGGCACAAATATGATGATAAAACCCTCCAGGGTGGCATATTTTGCAAGGATCTTGGGGGCTACGGCGATGAGCGCAAGGGCGGCAAAAGTAAACCCGCTTGCAAGAGTTGAAATGAATGTTGTGGCAATGGGTGCGAATTTTGATCTGTTTTGTATGAGCGCATATATGCCAAAACAGAACAGTGCCCCGACAGGTTCGCTGATAAGATTGGCGGGAGGGAATATGGAACCCGAGATCAACATCGAGAGGATACCGGCTACAAGTCCGATACCCAATGCCTCAAAGACTTTCGGGCGGATGAGGATGATCGCAAGACAGTAAAATGCGATGATCATGTTCGGGGTGAGCGGGGTGTGGAGCATAGCTAAAAAATAGCGAAGTATCGCTCCAATAGCAAGCAGGATTCCGACAATAGCAATATCTTTTGACTTCATGGTAAACACTTCATATTCCGGATTCTGGTAAACAGACGATAGTAAACATAAGTCTTCGGTAACCATTTTGGTTGACGGAGTTATGCACTGATGTATATTTTTGTTCATTCGTGTATTAAAATGTAACTTTTGAACGGATTGTCCAAACCGGGAAAGAGTATTTTTTAGTAGCCCTGTTTTTCCGGATCGGTTGTTCCAGTCCTGGACATGCGGTGACCTGCACTTCAATCAACTCATTTTTCTCATGCGAGTTGAGGAATCCTAAAGAGCCATAATTTCAGGGATAGAGTTCTGGGTTTTTTATTTCAGAAGGTTGTGGATACAGGTGCGTAAATAATTTCTATTCCTTAACTCCCCCTGCCTGGAAATAAGCAGGGGCAAGCTATTTCTGTAACAACTCCAGTAATATCTGTCCTGACACTTATGGCTGAAGATACTCATAATCCACAAACCTCTTCGAATTCTCAAAACGTCCAGAGCACACGGAGAGATGCTCCACGGTACCACGGCAACCAGCGTCGCAATACCTACCGGCAACAGACCCCGCGACCGGCAGAGAAGCCGGCAGAAAAACCGCAGGAATCAAAAGAACTTAATCCGGATGAGGAAGAGACTGAGCAGGACAGGATCTCTGCCCCGTCCCGGCATTCCCGTGGAGGCGGTCGGGGTAAGCCACCGAAACGGGTCATAGAGGAATGGGCCAACGATATCTACTGCGAGTGATGGAGCCGGGCGTTGAGGATGCGCGGGAATTCCGGATCTTTTTTTTGGATTTTTTGCACGGATAATGTATTCGATTTTTTTTTTTAGAAACGTCTACTGGGGACATACGACACTCCCCGGATAATTCCTTACGGTCAATTGGTTGAAAAGACGATTAAGGTTTCAGAAGTATTTTGTCGGATATGGGAAAAAATGTTTATAATTTTTTGGTCTGATCTTTTAACCGGACCGGAGGTTTCACGGACCGGGGCTTATAGGATTCCAGCTCACCCCGCTGGTATGAGCCTTCAAGTACCTCTGTGAGTCTTGCGGCGAGTTGTTGGGCAGCAGAGTGCGACATGTACACTCTGGTGGCAGGGACCATCATCTTTCCATCTTTTTTCATTCCCGGCATTTCAAGGAAATCAATGAAGACGTCCCGGTTTGTGCAGGTTAAGTACGCAACGTTGGAATACGATGACGTTTTAATGTCGGGGGTCATTTCTTCTGCCTTAAACTGATACATCCTTCCAACGTCGACAAGGAACGGCCTGGCGTCTTTCTCATTTGGGGGGATTTGTTTGGGGGTTTTCATAAAAATCATTCCTGCGTTACTACGCCATTCTGATAATGGTACGCGTTCCCGTCTCCAACAGTGATGACAGGTGAGAGGCCAGCACTAATGCCGGAGATCCGGTAGGGAGTGGTCGAGGCAACTGCCTGCTCCCCGATACTGGCAGGAAGCACCGTTTCACAGTAATGCTGTATTGCGGTATTCATGCAATCGGATTCGCCACGGTCATCGAGTACTGCATAGGCAAGGAGCGTGAGTGCCACGAAGATCTTTTTGGATTTATTTACCGTATAGACCGGGTGTTTTCCCCCGGTTGATTTTAGCAGGCCGAACTTCGTGAGGGTCACGAGTGCGTCCCGTATGCGGGGTGCTGAATTTTCCGTCAGCTCCTCCAGATCCTTGGGCCGGTATGCTGAATGAGGATCTGCGATTATCTCCTCTACTACCCGTGCCATCACGGTGTCACCGAACAAGCCCGCATACGGGATATCGCTGAATTCCGGATCCCGTTTTGATCTTTCGATAGGGGTACCTCTTTGCATATGTATCACACATATCTTGTCATCATAGGACCATAAATATTTTTTCTGTATCAATAACAATTATTCCAGTTCGATCCAGTGGCTGTGATGCGGGATCTCCTCACCGAATTCGATCATGAGGTTGTCGGCCCATACCAGATCATCGAGAACAACCCATTTTTCACCCGTTGAAGGATCGCTCTGAACATGCATCATTCCCCGGGCATGACCACGGCAGATCTCTTTTACACGGATGCCTTTCTGCTCCCATTTTTTATTGCAGTAGATGAGACGCTGCGATGCTCCCCGTTTCTTAAGCCAGGCAAGGAAGCGGACAACTTCGAGCGTGGGTTCGTCCGGATGAGGAGAGGATGTCATCAATAACATTCTGTTTACCTGAATAATTAATACACGAATAGAGCGGGGTGAAAGTGAACCATTAAGGTCCCGGATTTTTTTTGAAGTGGACCTGGTATTTGCATGAACAGGGGATCCGGAGTATGTCAGACAAAACCCGGAACAGGGTAGTTTACCAGTTATAATTTTCAGATTTTTCTCGCATGCCCAAAAATGGTTTCAGGATTTTTTTGAGCCGGAAAAATTTCAGCGCCAACATCACTTCACGCAATAAAAAAAACAATCACGTCTTCTTTTGCAGATAATTCGTAATGATCAGTTCGTTGATATTCCCGCGACCGGCGCCATTGCTATTGATCATCCGCTTTGCAGGAACCCGCTCAATATAGTAATCGGAATAGAGATCGTCAAAGAATGAATCATCAGGATTCTCGTTCTTTGGATCGGAGTTGCTCAGCATAATTTTTGCCCCAACCCCATCGAGTTCCTTAAAAAATTCCTTGAGTCGAACCTGATCCTTATCGTAAAAACCATTCTTTGAATAGGATGTAAAAAAAGAGGAACTGTTAAGCGGCCGGTAGGGTGGATCAAAATAAACAAATGTGGTGTCATCCACAAATTCCCGGCACCGGGTGAAATCACCGGCAAGGATCTCTGTGGTTTTTAACACCGTGGCGACATCTTCCAGATTACTTTCGTTCAGAATTGCCGGATTTTTGTATTTCCCAAATGGAACATTGAATTCACCTTTCTGGTTTACCCGGAAGAGACCGTTGAAACAGGTGCGGTTGAAAAAAATAATCCGGGCTGCACGGGAAACCCATTCGGAACTATAATTTTGAAAATCGATTGCCGGCAGTTTCTGATTGAATGCATCACGGACTTCATAATAGAATGATGCTCTCTGCTCATCGTTCTTTGATAGATATGCTGATTCGAGTGTTTTCAGCTCAGAGATCAATTCTTTTACGGAATGCTTAATCACGCGATAGCAAAGAGTCAGTTCTTCATTAGCATCGCAGATATAGCACTTTTCAAAAGAAAAGTTCTCATTGAGATAAAAGAATACCGCTCCTCCACCAATGAACGGTTCAACATATGTTGTAATTTTTCCTTTTGTTAATTCTTCAGGCAAACGTTTGTTGAACTCATAGAGTAACTGGGTTTTGCCACCGGCCCATTTGAGAAATGGCCGGGCAGAGGATCCGAATTTTGTTTGTGTTGCAGTGTCCAAAATAGCACCCGTCAATATGAATTTCCATTTTTATAATGTCATCTTTCCGGCATTATGAGTTTTTAAAAGCGGTCCAACGATCCATGACATTTTCCAGGCAGCCTCTACATGCTCTCCAGCAGACCCACCACATCCACCGACTTAACGATCTTTACCCCGATATTCTGCATATCCCGGATATTTGCCAGGTGCACCTCACCTGACGCTGCCCCGGTTGCATCACCGACCAGCACCACCTTGTAATTATACGCAATACCATCGAAGACGGTAGTCCGGATGCAGTTTGGAGTCTGGATGCCGCAGACCATAAGCGTAGTAACGCCAAGGGTCCGGAGCATCAGGTCGAGTTCCGTACCGATGAACGCACTCATCCGGGTCTTGGTGAGCACATACTCTCCCGGCCGTGGTGTGAGTTCATCGATGACCGCAGCTCCATGAGTGCCGGCAACAGCAAAGGGCTGTTTTTTGAAAAGGTCCTGCCTTATG
>JAURZP010000201.1 GCA_030653335.1 Methanoregula sp.
TGAAACCGAGCTTTAAGCTCACCTTTTAGGGAGAAGAGAATCGCAACGAACTCTTTCCGGGTTTTCATATATGGTATGTAAGCTTCATAGTGTATATTAGTGCAGCGAAAAACGAGGAATCATTTTGACGATCAATCCGTAGTTATTTCTATACAAAATGGGTAGTGGCGATAATTTTCACTTGATCCAGATACTATCACAACTTCCAATAATACACCCCAGCCTTTTCCGCCGCATGTCCATCCACCATCCCCCGCACATCAATGATCACCGGCTCACTATTCATCAATGCCCGGATATCCGCAAGTGACATCTCCTTAAACGAAGAATGCGCCACTGCAATGATCACCGCATCCATCTTTTTATCAAGATGAGGCAGGGGAATCGCACCGAACTGCTTGATCTCATCAGCAGTCAGCAGCGGGTCATACCCATACACATTGATGTCGTAATCCTTCAGTTCCTCCACCATGTTCTCAGCCGGTGACTCGCGGGTATCGGGGACATCTTCTTTGTACGTGAGCCCCATGATGAGGACATTCGCTCCCCGGGTCGTCTTGCCTACCTTGTTCAAGCCCTTGACCGCCATGGTGGCGACATACCGGGGCATCGAATCGTTGATGGCGCGCCCGGCAAGGATCACCTGCGCCCGGTAACCGACTTCTTTGGCTTTCTTGACAAGATAGTAGGGGTCAACGGGGATGCAGTGGCCGCCAACCATACCGGGCTTGTAGGAGTGGAAGTTCCACTTGGTGCCAGCAGCTTTTAACACCTCGGCAGTATCAAGCCCGAGCCGGGCAAAGATCATCGAAAGCTCGTTCATCAAAGCGATATTGAGGTCGCGCTGCACATTCTCGATCACCTTTGCAGCCTCGGCAGTTTTGATATCGGGGGCACGGTACACGTTGGTTACGAGAGCATAGAGCTCGCACAGGTCATCGGTCGTCTTCTTGTCCATGCCGGCAACAATCTTGGTGATGTTTTTTAAGCAGTGCTCTTCATCACCAGGATTAATCCGCTCGGGGGAATAGCCGACAAAGAAGTCCTTCCCGCACGTCATGCCGGATTCCTTTTCCAGGATCGGGGCCATCAGCTCTTCTGATACACCGGGATAGACCGTGGATTCTAAAACGACAATCGCCCCTTTTTTTAAGTTCTGTCCCACTATCGTTGAAGCGGAGATGACCGGTTCCAGGTCCGGCTCCTTTGCCTTGGTCACCGGTGTTGGGACAGCAATAATGACAAAATCTGCCTCTTTAATTTTTTTGGGATCGGTGGTTGCTTCGATTCGGTTCCCGGGCGTTTTATTCAGTTCGTCCACTTTCGTCTGGTTGCGCCGGTACCCGATCGTGCGGATGTGCTTCGAAAAGTCATCGGCAAGCGGCTGACCGACATACCCGAGACCGATAATACAGACGGTTTTTTCTCCGTGTTTTTTTGAGGTCATGTAGAAAAGGCTCCAACGGTAAAAATGTGATCTATCAGTGGAATGTATAGGAGCAAAAATATATCAAATGATCCAAAAATTCATTATCATCGCCGGACATTGTACCGGATATGGTTAAACGGAACGGTAACGGAATTTGGCAGAACCTCCGGATACCGACATAAAATTCCTTTTAATCTAATGTGGTCCGTAAATGTTCATGGGCGGGTAGGATAAGAAAGGAACGGATAATCAAACGGATGGGTAATTTGATCACATCGATGTCTACAGTAAGCGTTGCATATGTGTACGGATCGTTTCTCAACCGACAGGATTTCCTTTCCGGTTTGCTAATATTTTTGTTATTTGCAAGAAAATGGATCTACCCTTTTCCTCGAACCAGTGATATTGGTCGATCTGATCAATCGGATGCCTCCCAATAGCATCCATTAGCGTCCATTTTTGACCTATTATCAACCCCGGTTCACCTCAAATCCCCCCAAACTGGCACCTCCCAAAATCCGTGTGACGGAATTCCCCCTTTTCTGCAACCT
>JAURZP010000206.1 GCA_030653335.1 Methanoregula sp.
TGGTTGCAACAAGGAGGAAGCGGGTTGCAATGCTCTGCGAGAAACCTTCACGTTCAAGACTGAATCTACCGGTCTCAGCGGTGCTGAGGAGGTTCTGGACAACGCCCTCCTCCATCAGGTTAATGTCATCGGCATAGAGAATCTGGAGGTTTCCCTGCTCCATCAGGCCTGGAGTTAACCGGAGCTTGCCGCTGCTGACCGCGGTCTCAATATCGACCGTGCCAAGCAGCCGGTCAGCGGTGACATTCTGCGGCACGGTTAATACCGTTTTTCCCTCAGCAAGGCTGCTGACGGAACGCGCCAGGGTCGACTTGGCCGTTCCCCGGTCCCCCGTGATAAGGACCGTGCGGATCTCGTCACTGGCAAGCGCACACATGAGGGCCTTCTTTGCATCGTCCTGGCCGGTGATGGCCGGAAACGGGAATATCGGATTCATGGGCTGCTGTAACACTCCCCGATGAGCGTTTTTATGGCTCCCAGATCGGCACGGCTCTCTTCAAACGGCCTGCGTCGCATACGGTGGGGCAGGGCGAGGCCCGCGGCCTTCAGGACGTGTTCTCTTCTTACCTCCTCCTGTCCGTCAAGTGCGGCAAACGCCAGAGCGGTCTTTACGAGCGTCAGATCGGCGCGGTGCCCGTCGACACCCAGCGTAAGCGAGACCCTGATGGCAGTGTCAATCAGCCGATCGTCGGCCCCGATACCGGTCATGATCTTCTTGGCCGCGAGGATACGGTCCCGGATGGCCTGCTGGTCCGGCGCGTATTTTTCGCAGAATGCAACCGGGTCCCGTTCGAACTCAAGTCTTCGTTTTACCACGTCCGAACGCCGGACCGCGTCCCGCTCCCCCTCCACATCGACAACGAGACCGAACCGGTCCAGCAGCTGCGGACGCAGGTCCCCCTCTTCCGGGTTCATCGTCCCGACCAGCATGAAGCGGGCCGGGTGGGAATACGAGATCCCTTCCCGCTCGACGAAATTGACGCCCATTGCCGCTGCATCCAGCAGGAGGTCGACAATGTGATCGTCAAGGAGGTTCACTTCGTCCACGTAGAGGATGTTCCCGTTTGCCATGGCAAGCACACCGGGTTCGAACTTCTTTTGCCCCTTTGTGATAGCATGTTCGATATCGAGCGTTCCGGCAACACGGTCTTCGGTTGCGCAGAGCGGGAGCTCGACAACCCGCATCCGGACTGATTCAATCTCGGGTTTCTCGGCTATGGCAATCTTCTCGCGGCAGGAACTACAGAGATTCCGTGTATCGGAAATGCCACACCGGAATAAACAGCCCTTAATCACGTTGCGTTCCGGCAGGAGATCCGCGACTGCCCGTACGGTCGTAGATTTTGCAGTTCCCTTCTCCCCACGGATCAAGACACCCCCGATTGACGGGTACACGACAT
>JAURZP010000234.1 GCA_030653335.1 Methanoregula sp.
TTACGATTGGAGTTAACTCGTTTTTCCTATGAAAATCGGTTCCCAGATGAGGGAACCTAAGTGTCCAGTTTCAACCGCATAACCTCCAGCCCCTCTTCCTGAATAATCATTTCTGCTCCTCTGGACAGGAGTTCAATGATCTTTTCAAAACCAATCTTCTTCATTTTAGATGGCATTTTGGGGATCCAAACGTCTTTTGACATAGCCTCGTCATCAATAAACACTTCATCGTTAACGAGGAGATGCCATGCGATTCTGAGTAGTTTTCGTGCAACTGCAACGATGGCTTTTTTGTAACATTTTCCCGGGCGTAATTTATCGAAATAGTTCTTCAGCGTTCCAGATGATCGGACCGCTGCATGGCTGCACTCAACGAGTATTCGTCTAAGATGTGGAGAACCTTGTTTTGTAATTGGACCTGTATAATTTGTGTTAGCAGATTGGTATACTGATGGAGTTAATCCAGCCCATTTGGCCAATTTATCGGAGTTTGAAAAGTCATGTACATTTCCAATCTCTGCCAGGAGGGTAGTTGCTCCGATAAATCCGACTCCCGGAATCGACATCAGGATTCGAAGTTCATGGCGTCTTTGATTGACAAGGAATTTGATCCTCTCTTCAACTTGCTTGATTTGTTCATTAATATTATCAATCATAGTAAGAGCTGACTCAAGTACTAAGAGATTGTTTTCGGGAATGTCAGAAGGAATTGCAGAAAAGAATTTATCTGCATGTTTTCTGCTTTTTGCTGGAAGATATTCTAGAATTTCTTCTTGAGATTTCTTTGCAGTGATTCCTTTCAGTATGGGGTATCCTGTTTTGCTAAAAATATCCTTCATGCACTTGCACAATCGTATACCACAAAGATCTAGCTGGTGATGGACTTTATTTTTGTAGTCCGTCCGGTTGTTGACCAATGTTTCTCGATAACGGGTTAATGTTCGAAGATCGTAATAGTATCCTTTGAAGATACGTGACGGTGATATTAGTCCATTCAATTCTAGCTCAGCAATCCAATAAGCGTCAGTAATATCAGTCTTTTTCCCAGGAATATGTTTTATGTGATACGCATTCGCAACGGTGATTGGAATGTGAGGTTCGAGAACTGCATACAGTGGTCTCCAGTAATCTGCTGTTGACTCGAATGCTACCGATTCACAGTTCGATTTCAGAACCCATTCTCGTAAATCCGTAAGACTGTCTAAGTCTTGAAGATATTTTTTGGTCTCACTGTTGCCTTCACAGTCCAGTGTTACAGCAACAACGAAGCCTTTGTGAACATCAATTCCACAAACTTTACGTCTTTTAGCTGTCATAAATTTCCTGTGGATGGTTATATTTGTACACCAATTTCCTATTCGCAATCTACGTTGCATTTGGGTGTACGGATAATGACTAGTTTTTTAAACGAGATCATCGTCTCAAAAAAAAATCAGTCTTAACCATCCACAAAAAAAAATAGGATTTCTTAGATTTTCATGTTTTTCGGTGTGCTCGCAACGCGTCCATGTCCGTTTTTTAATGGGGGGATTGGCCATATTTGGGGAGACCTTTGATGTATTCGCCGGGATTTTTCAAGAGTTCCCGGAGTGATTGTTAGGGTTTTTAAAAAAATAATTCGTGGAAAAAATTTGCGATTGCGAGTTTTTTTAAAAAGTCCAAAAAAATTTTTGGGCGTGCAAGAAAAATACGGAAAATATTTTTCAAACGCTATCGGGATTGCGATTGAAAATTTTCCATTACGGGTTGTGGGTTGGTTGAAATTTTTACATCAAGGTTTGATTGAAAATTTTCGGGCAAGGTCCGGTTAAAAATATTTAGCAAGGTTCGATTGAAAATTTTTGAGCAGGGTTTGATTGAAATTTTTTTTAGAGAACTGATTCAGCACGTTTAATCTCTTATGATTCATAATATCAAAACAATGGCAGTACCTGAAACGATCCAGCCCCTTGTTGATAAGTACACATTCCATCGCGATGCCTGCAATCGCGGGCTGGAGAAGTACAACGAGACTCAAGCTCCGACAGGATTTCACCGATCAGTTCTTTCATGCGCTGGCGGACGAGTTGTACGGGCTGACGGAAGAGTAGATTGCGATTGTGGAGGGGAATAAAGCCTCTTAAATACAGGAATATAATATTTGTATACGATTCGGGGAGCAGAAATGGATTTTAAAATTGCCATTGAACAGGA
>JAURZP010000244.1 GCA_030653335.1 Methanoregula sp.
ATCGGCAGTGAATTTACCCACACATTTCACTGAAGCGCCAATTTCTCCATTTATCTCAGCAAGGTCTACGATGTTATGAACCTTAACTGAGCATTAGAGGTCTACGAGGTGTTGAGCTTTCTGCGGTCTACGATGTATTGAGCTCTTCCAACTATGCATTCACACGGGTGTAAGTAACCTCCATCTTGCGGGCGATCGGTTCCCAGAGGAACTGCCGGTCCACTTTACTTCGCCCACGTCTTCCCAGTGATTCTGCATTCATCGGATCTTCGATCACATTGCTGATCCCCCACGCAAGCGATCCGGATTCCGGTTGTACTTTGATACCGTTGACAAACGAATCGATGTTCTCAGAGAGACCCCCGACATCACAGGCAACAACCGGTTTCTCTGCACTCCACGCTTCGAGCAGCACAAGACCAAACGGTTCATTCCTGCTTGGAATAACCACAAGATCGCAGGCATTCAGGAGCCGGATATACTCAGAATCCGGAATATAGCCAACAAAATTTACAGGCAGGTCTTTTGCCCGATCCTGCAGGAACTGCCGCATTCCCCCGTCACCGGCAACGATCACTTTTGCATCCCAGCGGGTCTCGCAGACTTTCCTTATCGCTTCAATGAACAGGTCCGGACCTTTCTGGTACACGAGTCTGCCGATGAACAGGATCAGCGGGGCATAAGGATGGATCCCGTATGCCCGTTTCACATCGCCGGGGTCAAGGTTGGCCCGGTACTGGCGTGGCACTATGCCATTTGGAACCACATCGCATTTCCATTCGGGCACATTGTAGAGCTGCATGACCTCATGTTTCATGACCGTAGAGACGGCAGTTACCTTCTTTGCAATCAGTCCGCCATACCATTCCTTGCCTGAGATCTCTTTGTAATCCCACCAGTCACCATGCTGGCTGCCATTCCGTCCGTACTCAGTGGAATGGAACGTGAGGATTGTGTCCCGCTCCTGAAGTTTGTGGAGTGCAGGAATCGGGTGCCAGTCATGGAAATGCAGGATATCGAATTTTTCCTTTTGTTCAGACTTTTGGAACTGTTCCACCATCTGGTTGCTCATGTCGTCACAGTAT
>JAURZP010000245.1 GCA_030653335.1 Methanoregula sp.
ACTGGCGCCATCGAGGTGAGAAATCCGATGCCGGTCTTCATGTTTATCCTTATTTACTTCATGACGATGTTAAAGATCCAAAACGAGAAAGAACTCGACCGGATCATCGATAACCTCTTCTCAGAAGAAGAGGGTAAGAGAGAGATCCCGCTCATGATCCCTGCCCGCTCAAAACTCAACATGAAGCTCTTCTCAGTCCCCTCCACCATGAAGATTGGGAAAAACTGCCGGCTGCACGGGAATATCCGGGCTGGTTCAATCGATGTCCAGCAGAACACTGTTATCTTCGGAAGCCTGCGGGCAAAAAACCAGATCCAGGTTGTAGAAGGGGTTACCATCCACGGCAATGTGGAGAGCGGTAGTACGGTCTATGTGAAGAAGGGCGCCCATATTCTGGGAAATGTGATCGCAAAGTCGATCGTGCTCCATGAGGATGCCACAGTTGACGGGACAATCCAGGCGCCGCACGGGATGCGGATCGAGCGAGGACCATGAACATAGCAGAAATATTTGAGCTCGAAGACCTCCGGTTGGTCGAGCAGTCGTTTGCTGATCTTACGGACAGCAGGTTCAATAATATCCTGACAGAACAGATGGCCAGTGAAGGGCGCCTCCTTCTGGATGAGGCAGAAGAGCCACTTGCCCTCGCGTTCCAGTGCGCGGATGGCTGGATTGCCGGCACGTTTCTCTGCCGGAATCCTTCAGTTGCCCTCATCGATCTCTTCGAGAGCGTCAACGGTGAGATCTTCCAGGAGAACCGGGCGGTCTATGCCGCAGCAGTGCGGGAATATTTCAGCAAGGCCCTGATCGCTGAAGTTCCACCTGCGATCGAGGATCTCAATCCCGCCCGGAGAGGGATTTTAGGGACGCTGATCGAGAACATCTGGGGAAGCGGCAGTGGTGAGACCTGCGTTGACTGTTGCTGCGGATCGGGTGTCGGCTCGCTGGTGCTCAGGGACCTCTCTTACTCTCCGCTCTCGTATGACAACGATGCTTCGTTGCTGTCACGAGGGCTTTTTACCGGTCGCCTCCTGCCCGCAGAGACGATGTGCATCAATGCGATGCTCGCTTCGCAGTATGTGGAGCCCTCACCCAAGGGTATCGGGATCATGATGGGCGAGATCAACAGTTTTTCACAGGAGATGTGGGAAGCGATCATTCGGGAACTTTTCACTGCCACCAAAGAGACGTTAATCACGGTAGGAACAGAACCCGAGGCCCGGCTCGTGGCGACATGGGGCGAAGAGATGGGGCGCACGGTTGAAGTAACGGAGAATCCTAAGGATCCCATCTACGATCTCTGGGTATGCGAGGCGCACATTGCGTAAGGACTTAACAAAAAAGTTATTCCGGGGTCTTGACGCGCTTTAACTGCTCGCGGACTGACTGACCTGTCTCGTGTGCACTCTTGAACGGGGGGGTGCATGACCGTATTCCCCGTTTCTCAGAGAACATCTCATCCGGGTTGAGATCATCTCCGGTAAGTGTGCGGGTCAGGTTCTGCAGATCTTTTTTGACCTGGAATTCCTGTTCTTCAGGTTCCATAATTATTACTAATCCGTTTGAGTGGATAAAGGATATTGTGATATTTTATCCGGCAGCCCCCCAGGCGTACTGGATGCGACCCGGATACATCACCGCACCGCTCTGCCGGGCTCTCTTCGTCAAGCGCCGGAAGGTTTTTCCAGAGTAAGAGTATAGGAAAAATAATTCCCAAAGAATTCCTTTTCGACAAATCCGGCAGCACCGGCTAATCCGGTGACCGTGCTGCGTGTCTGGAAATGGGGATCCCGAATGGTCTCTTCAACAAGCAAGATTCCACCAGCCCTCATCGCAGAAAAGATCTCACTTAATGCTCCTTTACGGTCGGGGATCTCGCCAATGACGGTGATCAGCACGGCCCGGTCGAACCGGTCACGCTCAAGCCGGCCTTCACCAATACCGGCCTCGAGAAACCGGATGTTTGTGAGGTTTGTGGCTTGAGCCCGTTTCTGAACTTCCTTAAGCATCCCTTCCTGAATATCCATTGCAGTAACTTCACCGTCAGGTCCTACCATGTGAGCGACTGGTATTGTCAGCCGTCCCGGACCGCAGCCGGCATCCAGCACGGTCATACCGGGACGGAGATCAAGATGCCGGATCGTATTTTGGGTGCGTGCACTGGTCTTTCCTGAAAACGGGGGATCGAGTAATCCTTTCATCCAGACAGGGCAGGGAATCTCATAACGGCGTGATGCAAACCGCCACGCAATGGAGATGATAATGACCAGCGCAAGGAGGGTGATGAGGATGTACAACAGGGAGATCATGGGGAGTCCTGTTTTTTTAAATATACCTTTATAAGGAATAGCCCTTTGTATATTATTTTGGGTGGGTTTCTCCAAAAATATATCCTGTTACACCGTGTGACTGCAAGACCCCATAATCTTCTTCTGTAATTTCGATACGAATAATTATTGAGACAAATCAATAAGTCAGTGGGGTGTCCATGATAACTGAATTAGACGAACCACTGATTATTCAGAATATTACTGCTGATGATTACCTTCATCACCCATTCAGAAAGGTGATTCTCCCGCTGGGGTCTCTGGAGAGCCATGGACCGCATATGCCACTTGGAACCGACACGCTGACTGCATATGAAATTGCCCGTGAAATCGCCGGGCGAATTCCCGGTATCGGTGTTCTCCCTGCAGTTCCGTACGGAGTGAGTGAACATTACAAGATGTTCCCGTTCACACTCTCACTACAGAATGAGACGATGATCCGGATCATCGGAGATATTCTCGAATCGCTCTGGAGGGAAGGTGTTCATCGTATTTTTGTTTTAAACGGGCATGATGGCAACATCGCACCGATCGAGATCGCCTGCCGGACGGCAAAAGTTGCCCACCCCGAACTCCGGATTATCACTCTCGAGGCATGGTGGGATATGCTCTCGAAGATCCTTCCTGATACGTTCTTTGATGTGTGGGGTGGGCTCGGGCATGGGGGAGAAGGAGAACTCTCAATGGGTCTCGCTCTGTTCCCCGATCTTTGTGATCCGGAAAAAGCAGCGGGTGTTGTTCCTGATCTCCCTCCCTATATCGATGTGAAATGGATCTTTTCAGAGCTGACGAACACCGGAGCCAGTGGTGATCCGACAAAGGCATCCCGGGAAAAAGGAGT
>JAURZP010000249.1 GCA_030653335.1 Methanoregula sp.
TCCTGTGCATAGGCAAGGGCAGCCCCTGCCGCACCGATGACTGCCGGTTCGCCTTCGCACCCATACCCGGAAAGAGTGGCAACACGGAATTGGGAAGTGAGGAGGCAGTTGGCCTTTTCCTCGTCAAACAGTGAATCAGAAACCTTTGAAACTAAAACGCCTCGTTCCTGTATACGCTCTTTCAAATCTTCCGGCACGGCAGAGGGCATAATGATCTCTGCCGGATGGTATCTTGCAATCTCAGACAGGAGATTCTGGTGATGTGCATCCTTTTCAATTGTTGTTACAAAAAATTCGCCGGTCGAGATATCCAGGAGCGCAATACCCCAGGTATTTTTTTTGTCAGGGCAGCAGGCCATCAGGTACGTGGCTGCTGATGAGGAGAGCATGGAAGAATCGATCACAGTGCCGGGCGTAATCACCCGGACAATTTCCCGCTTGACGATCCCTTTAGCGGTTTTTGGATCTTCCACCTGATCGCAGATGGCCACCTTGTAACCCTTGCTGATCAGTTTTGCAATATAGCCATCAATGGCATGATAGGGAACACCGGCAAGCGGGATGGGATTATTATCAATCTTTGACCGGGAAGTGAGCACGATCTCTAATTCTTTTGAAATAATCTTTGCATCTTCTTCAAAAGTTTCGTAGAAATCCCCGATGCGAAATAAAAGAACTGTATCTGCAAATTTCTCTTTTAGCTCCCGGTACTGTCGCATCACCGGAGTTAAGCGGGGACCTGCCAGTTCAGTATCTGACTCAGCCAGCGGAGACTCGCGAACCATGGGTGTTGAAATGTAGCCTTCCTAATCAATTAATACCGATCTTTCATGCATTTGCCACTCACGCAGTGCGGCGCCAGAGATAGAGAATAACCAGTGGAGATGATAAGACCAGCGCGATCAGCCCAAAGCCGAGACCGAGGGCAAATCCCATTCCCATGATGCGCGTGATTTCTGTAAGAGTACTGACTGCCCATTGGACCTGGCTCCAGAGAATGATTACCCCGGTAATGGCAAGTATGCAGATCCCGATACTCGCGTTCCTGAAGTCCTGCATGCTCGGTGCAGCCGACAGGATGAGGCTGAGTACCAGGTACAGGTAGACGAGGAACCATGCATTGAACTGCACTACGAGGTTCCGGGTAAATATCTCAAGCACCCCTCCGCCAAGCATAATCAACGCATCGGCTGAATCAACTGACAGGGGAAGTGCGGGAAGCAGACAGCCGAGGTAATCTGAAAAAAACCAGGTGCACAAAGCGAGGATAAGCGGGATGCAGAAGAGCGGTGCGGTGCTGATCACAACATTTCCAATCAACGGAATCACCGGGGGATTGTAAGTGACTGACCCGCCCTCTTTTGAAAAAAATACCACGTTACGGATTTTTGCACCTGTGAGCAGACAGCCGAGCATATGAGCGCATTCATGGACAACAACGCCCGGTGCGCGGAGGATATAATAAAAAAACCTGACAGGTATTGCCTGAGCCCAGAGAAAATCCAGTGCCAATGAGATGAGTATCACTAAAATACCCGTTGCGATGACAAGGAGAAAACCGGCGTATTCCATGGAAAATTCCTGTATTAACTGTAATGTTTAAGAAGCCCGACTCATAAGTTGTGCGATTGAGTCATGTGACTGCTGAAAGGCTCATCATCTCAAACTACTCATGAGGCATTATGCCGGAAGAAGATCCGTTGGCAGATCCTGGTACGCCTCGCAGCAGCAAAATCCATAACCGTCTTATCCACGAGAAGAGCCCGTATCTTCTCCAGCATGCAAAAAACCCGGTGGACTGGTACCCGTGGACAGAGGAGGCTTTTTTACGCGCAGCCCGAGAGGATAAACCGGTCTTTCTCTCGATAGGGTATGCCACATGCCAC
>JAURZP010000254.1 GCA_030653335.1 Methanoregula sp.
TTTGTAATCCAGTCTTCAACCCCCACGCAAACCCCTTCAATTACAACAAGACAACCAACCCGTCTTACGACAGCGCCAACTCCATCACAGACAACAATAAAAATTCCGAGCCCCACCCCAACCCCTGATAATAATGTAAATATCGCAGATCTCGAAAATCAACTTGGAGAACAAATCCAGAAAATAGACGTGCAGGGGAATATTTTGGATCAGATAACTACCTTTTTAAGAAATATTTTTGGTTGGAAATAATTTTTTAGGAAAGTGCGAGGGGAGGGATTTGAACCCGCGAACCCCTTCGCGAACGGATTTTGAGTCGATCACCGTTGATCACTTAATTATCCTCGCTCGGAATATTTTAAGATAAGAAAAATCTTTGAGTTGGTGAAAACAGAAATTTCTCGTCGGACCTCAACGTGAAATTGGGGATTTAGGGGGTAGTGAGATAACAAAGAGTGAGTGTAACTATCCCAAACCCACTTCTCCGTCGTAGACCCACTATCAGTGACGGGGACATAGGCTTCAATTCCGGCACAAATCCACCCAATTCCGGCACACACATTTTCAAAAACTTCAAGATGAGTCCCGTTCGGCTGGATTCGGCTTAAATTGGGCTCTAAAAAGAACGCTAACAGACGCTTTATGATGGCAGATCGCTTGTCGGATGGGCTAAAGTAGGTAGAAAATGAAATGAAGGCCTGTTTTGGAGGTAAAAACGAAGAATTCTCTTGTCTGACGTCGACGTAGTTTCAGAAGAGTGATAGGATGCCCGCTCCTGCGATTTGCTCATAAAAAATGAAAGGGGGTCCGGTTGATCCGGAAAAACAATTTCAATCCCAATCCGGATCGTGATGGAGAAATTTCGGGCAGGACCTGTTTAAGATTTTCCGGTCAAAGAGTCAGCCTGGAAATTTCCTGCAGCAAAAGTCCCCGCATCCCCCCGTGCAGCAAGGGGTTGTGGTGTTGCCCCGTATGGCTGGATTTAGTTGAGGGCTCGCCCTTAAAAAAAAATTACCGGATCTTACTCCCCGGCTCCACCGGCCGGAACGGCACCAGCAGCGATGCAGTATCCCCGGCAGCGAGCACCATCCCGTTGCTCTCCACGCCAAAGATCTTTGCCGGCGCAAGGTTGGTGACAACTACCACATCTTTTCCCACCAGTTCCTCGGGCTTGTAGAACTGCTGCATACCGGCAACGATCTGCCGTGTCTCGCTCCCGATATCGACTTGCAATTTCAAGAGTTTGTTCGATTTCGGTACCGGCTCTGCGGACAGCACTTTACCGGTCCGGATGTCTAATTTCTGGAATTCTTCGAATGTAACCATGGGAATCTTCTCTGTCTTCTTGTTCGCTTCTGCCACACGCTTCTGGAGCAGGGCATCGAGTTCTTTGACCTGTTCCTCTTCCATCTTTACAAAAAGAGGACTGGGGGCTTTGATAACCCCTTCCTGTACGGGTTGCATGGCATCGCTGATCGGGTGGCTTGCTACCTGATCGTTATAGCCCAGCTGCTTCCAGCATTCCTGCGCAGTCGCTGGCATCACAGGTTCGAGGAGCAAGGCGAGGGCTTTTGTTATCTGGACGCAGTTTTTTATAACCTGTGCAGCAGCAGCGCGGTCGGTCTTGATCAGTTTCCACGGGGCGTTTGTCTGGATGTAGGTGTTGCCAAACGCCGCAAGCGCCATAATAGAATCTACAGCCCCCTTGAACTCGTACTCCTGCATGTACCCGTTCACGGTTGCAAGGCACTTTTCTATTTCTGCAGTAATAGCCGGGTCAACTGCTCCTCCGGGTATTCCTTCCCATTCCTTCTGGGCGAAGTAGAGCGTGCGGTACACAAAGTTGCCAAAGATATTGACAACTTCGTTGTTGATCCGTTCGGCAAAGACCTTCCAGGAAAAGTTCAGTTCTTTCGTGTGGCTCGTGTACGCGAGCAGGTAGTAGCGCAGGTAATCGGCAGGCAGCCCTTTGTCAAGATAATCGTCATTTGTCCAGACCACGTAGCCCCGGGATTTAGAGAACTTGTGGTCATCTACCTTGACCATCCCGCTCGCCACAATTGCATGGGGAACCCCATACCCGGCGCCTTTTAACAGTGCCGGCCAGAAGATGCAGTGGTGGTAGATGATGTCTCCGCCAATGAAATGGGTGACCCGGTTCTCCCCGCACCAGAAGCGTTTCCAGTCGTTACCTGTTTTCTTTGCCCATTCTTCAGTAAATGCAATGTAACCGATCGGGGCATCGACCCAGACATAGACCACGAGGTCATCGCGGCCGGGGAACTTCACGCCCCATTCGAGTGTCCGGGTGATGCACCAGTCGTGCAGTTCGTCTTTTATCCAGCCAATCGCGTAGTTCTTCGCGTTGCTCGTGCCCCGCAGTGTATCGAGATAGGGAAGCAGGAACTCCTTGAACTCCGAGAGTTTGAAGAAGTAATGTTCCTGGTCGCGGAACTCGGCTTTTGTGCCGCAGACCTTGCAGAGCGGGTCTTTGATCTCGCCAGGCTCAAGGTGCTTGCCGCAACCCTGGTCGCACTCGTCGCCCCGGGCCGGTTTCCCGCAGTGGGGGCAGGTGCCTTCCACATACCGGTCCGGAAGGAAGCGTTTGCATTTCGTGCAGTAGGCCTGGTGCACGATCTGCTTGTAGATGTACCCGTTCTTTTCAAGTTCGGTAACGATTGCCTGTGTGCGGTGGTGATTTGCCGGATTATCGGTCATGCCGAAGTGATCGAACATGACGTTCATCCGCTTGAACGTCTCATCGAAGTGCGCGTGGTAGCGTTCGGACATCGCCCGGGGGGTGATGCCGGTCTCTTCTGCAGAAACTACAATCGGTGTCCCGTGGTTATCCGAACCGCATACGAATACAACTTCTTCTCCCATCCGCCGCATATAGCGGACGTACGCATCGGCAGGAACGTACGTTCGCAGGTGTCCGAGATGGCAGGGACCGTTTGTGTACGGCAACCCGCACGTGACCAGCAGCGATGGCGGTGTCATGACTACATTTTTTGATTTTGAACCGTAATAAGATATGACCATGGCCAAGCTGCACAAACTCACCACCCGGGCGTTCGGGGCCGAACCCGGAATACCGGATGTTGCCCAACTCACGGAATGGATCGCGGAGCACCGCGGCACAATGGCCGACCTCACCACGTACCAGCTGTACCAGTCGCTGGCCCCGCAACTGGCTTTTGGGATCGGCCACCCCTGCGCTGGAGGAAAATTCTATGCTGACCGGATTTGTGCATCTCTTCTGGGAGTAGTTAAAAGGTGTGCAACCGATGAGATCGCTGTAAATACTGACGCGCTTATTGAAGATGCGGCAGGTATCGTTGTGCAGAAGCGCAACAGCTGGTGTGCGCTTCCTGCGCCCCATGTGCTCGGGCTCATCGATGGCTACTATCATGATGACGAGGAGTGGAGCGATGCTGTCACCGAAGCATACGGCTCACTGATGAGAGCAATGCGGGATATTGGTATCGCAGGGCATGTGCTGATCTGTGAAAAGGCTGAGGAGATGGAGATCACCGCACTTGCATGGCAGAAAGTTTTTTTCTTCCAGCCGGATGCGGATCGAAAAAGTCTGGAGTGCTTAATGGAGCACCAGCGTCAGATCGCGGTGCGCCCGAAGCAGCTGGAAACGGTTTTCGCACTCACCGATGAGTACGATCTGCGGAAGATCTTTATTGTGGATGCAGATGCAGCCGCGATCACGCTCGCTCTTTCACATCTTGATCCGGATCAGGTGAGTGTCGGGGGGTACTGCATGGATGACAGCGGGGAATACTGGAAGACCCTCGTTGATGCCGCCGTATATACCCGCTGAGATCAGTTCGCTTCTGCTGCTTTCACAAACTCGTCAAAGTGCCGGCTCTTCTTAAAAAGCCACCACGTGAACCGCTCGATCACTGAAAAATTGAATGAACCCCCGGCTGCGTTGGGGTGCCCGCCTCCGCCAAATTCGCGGGCGATGATGTGGCTGATAGGGGGAACCGAGCGTACCGAGAATTTGCCGTCTTTACCGATGATCACTTCGATATCGGTCTTCTTCTCATTCCTGATGAAATGTGCAGTCTCACTCGGGTAGCCGTAGAGCGGCGCAAATGCAATCCGGTATTTTTTCCCACGGAACGTTGCCTGTTTCAGGCTGCGCTGCATATTTTCATCCATCTCTGATTTGATCTCTGCGTACTCCTGCTCGATCAAGGTGTCAGAGAAGATCCCGGCAACAAGGCAGTCGCGGACGTGATCGCGGTTCTTCTTTCGCTGGAGCACCTGCCCGAGCACCGCCGAGCGGGGATCTGCATGCTTCCAGAGATCGTAATCGCAGACCATACGGGCAACTTCAATAGCGATTTTATTATCCGGTGCAAGATCACGGGCAACGATTCCGGTGCCGCATACCGATGTGTCGATATGGAGCAGTGCAACGATCCGCTCAATCTTTTTGATCTCTTCCTCCCGCCAGCGGTGATGATCGCGCCACTCAACAATCCAGCCATTGGCCTTTGCCTTGTTTGCAATCGATTCAGTATCGCGGTGATAGCCGAGGTCAGAGATGGAGAGGAGGTCTCCTTTCCCCTCACACGAAGCAACAAGCGAGAAGAGTTGAGAAAATTTACCTACCGAGCTCCAGATCGTAAATACGCCTTCGTTGCCGTATTTCATCCGGTGAATGGCATCAGCTCCTACGGCATCAAGATCATTATGAGTCAGGTGGATGACATGTGCGGTGCGGCTTTTTATTGCATTTAACAGACCGCTGTTTTCACCACCAGCACCTGCATTCGGGAGTGACATTGGTTAATACTGTCATTGCAGCGTATAAAAATGAGCGGTCATACCCACAAAATGGGAAAATGAACGGATCATTTATTAGTCACAAGTGACAACATTTGTACTCCTGCCCTAGTAGCTCAGCTTGGGAGAGCGCTAGACTGAAGATCTAGTTGTCGCCTGTTCAAATCAGGCCTGGGGCACTCTTTCTTTGTTTTTACCATTGAATGGGTTGTATTTTCAATTTCTGTTAGTTTAAACTCATTATTTCTTATTTTAGATATGTCAGATTCGACCTTTTTCAAATTAAACGGTTTAAACTCATTAGATTCAACTGAAACAAAGAATCCTCCCTCGACTTTGTAGATGGTAACAGGTTTTCCAATCAATGCGTGACGAGTATTCCACGCGAATCTGATGTAAGGTGCAGTGAAACCTTTCTTTGGATTGAGTTTTTTAAAGGTTGTTGAAAAGGGTGAAATTTCACCCATTTTTTTAAATCTTATTTATGAAGATATACATTTTTTGAGGTGTTTCCCTTTGGTTGATATAACTTTTTAAGCAGAGTGGATGATGCGTTCAATTGTTTGTCGAATATCTTCTTCGAGTGAATTCATTATCTCTACATCATCGATTAGTAATCGAATCTCTTCATTTCGAAGAAAGAATCTGTATTCTCTATTAATCACTTCGTTATGAAAATTGGCAATCCTCTGTAGATCATTACACAGACTCGATATTTGTTCATTCGATAAATTATGACGATTTGGATTTACGTGGTTTTCAATAAGTTGTGTTTGATGACTAAACGTGATACACGATGCATAAAATCTCGCAAGAGCTGCCAAGATACCCCTAGATAACCTTTGTTCTATGATGAAATCTTGTTTAGTAAAATAGTAGTATGCATTTGCGGGATAATATTGATAAATAAAACCACTCCACGGAGTGAACGATGGTGCTTTTTCTGGAATCCAATATATTCTCCCGTTTTCCCACTCGTGTTGTGCTTCTGAAATGTAATTATGATTCCTGAAATTATTCTGCATTTGAAAATTATAAGTCATTTCTGATAACAACTTTACAATGGTTTTTTTGAATACCAAATCGGATTCTTTCTTAACAAGATATTTGAATAAAAGAAGAGTAGCGACAATACCTGTTGTAATTCCAATAATCAATTGATCTCCGATACTCAAGATATTCTCAAATTTTAACTGATTAAGAAATTCGATTTGATAAATCCAAAGTCCAAGGATGATAATCACTGATTGAAAAATGAAATACAAAACTAGGGCAGGAATTAATAATTTTTCGTAACTGTTCAGATACCTCCTGAAAATTTACAAAAAATGTAACGATCTAGCCGTACTCTAAAGCTACTTCTGGAATGAACGGTTTCCCTTCAAACGCATCTTTAATCGATGCGAGAACCGGTCGATCATTCTTTCGTACTGTTGAGATATATCCCCTGATGCGACAGAACCAATCGGCCCCCTCTTCACTTCGGAACGTACCGGAAATTTTCTGCTGAACTTTCGTCATACGGATATCCCGTTCGACCAGATTATTATCGAATGGGATGGAGAAATCATACATAAAAGCCAATATTTGCGTGGGGTAACTCTCGAAACGGTTAAGGAGATTCTTCGCCTTCGACTGCTTCTTCCGGCCTCGTTTACCAACCGGTCGCACGTATTCCGTCACTGGATTCTCTTGCTTTCCCAATTCAATGATCCGGGCATATCGATCTTCAAAATCCGCGATCTGGTTAAGGCTCAGCAAACATAAACGCAGCTTCGCAGAGTCAACCTCTTTCTTGATTTCAAGAGTGAGCTCCTTCATCTGCTCACTCCAGAGCTGCCCAAAATTTTCAGTAATCCCCGTCAATTCTCGAAGGAGATGGACGTTGCAGATTGCATGAAGACAATCATACTGGAAATATGCCTTCCAGAAATCGTGAACCATAGTACCCTTGAAGTCCGGCAATATCTGCAGCGCATCGGTTCCACATTTTCCGCGGATTTTATGGTGCCCGTACCATGTCATAAGTGCAGTACTTGCCACATGCAACCATCGACGGTCACCGGTCACTCTGAATCCCGTTTCATCAACATGCAATACGGGTGCTCTACTAAGTGCTTGTTTCACGATTTCGTCATAGTCTGCAAGGTTATCATTGCAGTTCTTTATCGCTTTGGCTATGGTCGCCTTGCTAGAGGACAACCCGAATACGTCGGAGAAAAATTCACAGATCCGTTCATACGGGATTAACTGGAAAACGCTGAGATACACCATCAGAACTTTTAATCCTTGACCATATTGGACTGGATACTCCACTCCATACGGGAATTTCCCTCGATTATGACATCCGCACTGCGGACACTGTTTGTGTTCTGCCTGATGTTCTGTGACAACGACTTTTTGTGGAGGGATATCGAAGACTTGCCGCCGTTCTAAATCGATCACCGGTACGTCTTCCAATGATGCCCCGCATCCCTCGCAGGTCTTTACTTTATGGGGAACTTTCTTATCGGGATTCTCAACAGGTTCCAGCGTGTGCCCAGGATGTCCGGTCTGTCCCCCTACAGGTCGCTCTCCTTTTTTCCGCTGGCTCTTGGGTTTTATGAATACATCCGTTGACGGGGGTTTGCTACTGTTCCTACTGGTCTGTTTGCATTGCGCTTCCAATTCCCGATTCTTTTCTTCAAGTACCTTATTCTGTTCCTTCAGTTCCCGGATCTGTTCCTCGAGTATTGTGTTTTTGGCTTTCTCATCGGCTATTGTTTCTTCGTAATCTTTGATGAGCACTACGATTGCTTCAGGATTGTTGACGCATTTGTTTCGTATTGAATCGCAGTTTATTGTCATCTTGCTTGTTCAATAAAATGCTCTCCTAGTATATTGATCTGCCGGTTTGCTCGCGTATTTCAGAGAACCGGGCTCATAAAGCCAAGGAAAAAGAAGGAGAACTGGATAGTTACAATTTTTCAATAATTTTTTCATAGGATACCATTAAGGATTGAAGAGGGTTTAAGGTAATAATTCTATTTAAAATTTAATTGTTTCGTCAATCAGTTGCTTTTCCTTCTGATCAAAGTCACATAAGGCACTTTGATCTTTTCTACAATCTGTTGCATCAAGTTGCATCCACTGTGCAACCTACAAAAACATGTGAATCATCGACGTAAAACTATCTTAAATCAATTAATATTTGCATTATTAAAAAAAATTTAAAGAGACATTCTATCATTTGAGTTTCTATTCTCCAACAAAATGTGCAACTTTGCAACTTGATAATTAAACCTGCAACTTTCACTCCTGTATCGTTTCTTCACAGAGAGTTGCATCACAGAATCATTTAATGCAACTTGGACGATACCAGATGCAATTCACAACAAATCTTCGCTATCACAGGGTGATCCAACTCATATCAAGCAATGGGTATATACTTGGAAAAATAACACATCTCTGTGATAAAGGGTGCAACATCATACTGATCCTACATATGCAATAGATCAAATCGACGCTTTTTTAAGTAAAATTGATTATCTTCAACAATTGGATTGTGAAAATCCTGATGGCGAGAGAGAGATAACCAAATTAGAGATAAACATTAGGGGTTTTCTTCGCACTTACTTTAAGGAGTACAAAGAAAAACTTCAAGATCTTAAAAATGATCGCAGTGACTATATAACAAAACACTTTTTTGATCCAGATAATTTAGTGAACGATCAAAGAGACTATGAAAATGACCTTGAAATAATAAAAAATCATCTTATTGCATACAAAACGGAATTGGAATCAATTAATAATTCTAGACGAAAGGCTGTGCTACCCACTCAACCAAAACGTATCACAAAAAAGACTTCAACAAATCCTCCCGTAGTAAAAAAACAGACCTCCAAAGAAAAATCTCTTGATAATCGCAAGGTGTTCATCGTTCATGGACATAACGAAACGTCGAAAACCGCCGTCGAATCATTTCTCATAGCCCTTGAATTGGAGCCGATAATTCTCCATAAACAAGCAGATCTTGGTAAAACGATTATTGAGAAGGTTGAACACTACTCTGATGTTGGTTTTGCAATTATCCTTCTGACAAAAGATGATTTTGGGGGTGAATTACCAAGTGGATCAACAAATGAATATAATTTATTATCGAAATACATGGAAACTCCCGATCAAATACCTAGA
>JAURZP010000310.1 GCA_030653335.1 Methanoregula sp.
GCAAGCGCTCCCATGTCGCAGGCGCCCTGCACATTGTTCTGGCCACGCAGTGCGCAGATACCCGTACCGGGTCTTCCGAGGTTACCGGTCAGCATCTGGAGGTTTGCTATCGACTTGACGTTGTCGACACCAGTGGTGTGCTGGGTGATACCCATCGAGTAGAGAACCGCAGACTGGCCGGATTTGCCAAACCACTCTGCCGCGGTGGCAAGGTCCTTTGCCGGGATACCGGTGATCTTTGCAACGTTCTCAAGGCTGTAGGTATCCTTCATCACGATCTCTTTGACCTTTTCGAAATCCTTGGTCCGGTTCTTGACAAAGTCCTTGTTCTCCCAGCCGTTTTTCAGGATCTGCTGCATGAAGCAGTTAAAGATGGCAACATCAGTTCCTGAGTAAAACGGCAGGTACAGGTCTGCCTGCTTGCCGGTCGGGGTGAGTCGCGGGTCAGCGTAGATGACTTTCGCACCCTTCGCCTTTGCCTGCATCACGCGGCGACCGATCAGCGGGTGGGTCTCAAACGTGTTGCTGCCGATGATAAGGAGGCACTTCGATTCTGCAATATCAGCAATTGACTGGGTCATTGCACCGGAGCCGAATGCCCCTGCGAGACCTACGACGGTCGAAGCATGGCAGAGCCGGGCGCAGTGGTCGATGTTGGGGGTCTTTAAGACTGCGCGGGCAAACTTCTGCATTAAGTAGTTCTCTTCATTAGAGACACGTGCAGAAGCAAGGCAGGCACTCTGTTCACCCTGGAACTTCTTGAAATTCTCAGCGATGAGCTTGTATGCTTCATCCCAGCTGGCTTCAACAAATTTCCCATCCTTCTTGATGAGGGGAGTTGTCAACCGGTCAGGGCTGTTGATGAATTCATGTGCATAGTTCCCCTTGGGGCAGAGCTTCCCCTCATTGACGGGGTTGCGGTGCCAGGGCTGGACGCCGACAACCTTCTTGTCTACTACAACAAGGTTGAAGCCGCACCCGGTTCCGCAGTAGGGACACGTAGTTGGTACGTATTTGAAATCCATGTTCTAACCTCGAACAATGAAAATTCTGAATTAACGGTATTTAAGGATTATGAAAAATTCCTGAAAAGTGATGAATAGTTGGGGGCTCGTATCGTAACGAGCAATACTATTCCGGATTGGATCAATTAACCTTTGAAAAAATCAAACACAGGATGTTTATTAAAAAAAATGATGGCATCTCATGAGCGCATAAACCTCTTTCAACAAAGATCAATTACAATGAATCTCATGGCCGGTGATACAGCGCTTATAAAGATGGAGCAAAGGATCTTTTTTAATTACCTGTACAATTCCTGGATCCGCCTGATAGTGAGGAGTATATGAGCAAAAACAAAAAAAGGGGTTAAATCTTTTTATACAGGTTGCCGTAGACGATCGCGCCTTTCTTCTTCTTGTGGCGCTCACCCATATCACCGATGTAGTGGGCAAAGGTTGCCTTGACGCCATCGACCTCGAGTTCGACTTCCCCATTGGGCTTGTAGCCGGGCAGCATGGTCTCGATTGAGCCAAAGACAATGATGGTGCCATCGACCAACTGGCCACCGAGTTTGCTCTTGGTGTTGCCCTTGACAATCGTCTTTCCGCCTTCTGCATGGGTCATGACGTGGACATCGACATTGCCGTTGACAACGATCTCGCCACCGGTCATGTACATGCCGATGTCACTGCCGGCATTTCCCTTAACAAGGATCTTGCCGCCGGACATTCCGCGCCAGTCGCCCCGGTAGGCTGCACCGAGATAGTTGCCGGCATTGCCTTCAACAATGAACTCTCCGCCTTTCATGGCGGTTGCCGCGAATGCCTCGATGTTCCCCTTGGCGAGCAGCTTGCCGCCGGTCATCCACGCCCCGACATACTGGTCGGCGCTGCCTTCGATGACCATCTCACCGGCACTCATCTTCATGCCGAGGTACTTGACCTTCTTGACATCGCCTTTGACAATGATCTTTGTGTCAGCAGCGGTTGCACCGGCATTGCCACTGACCTCAAA
>JAURZP010000311.1 GCA_030653335.1 Methanoregula sp.
TTTGGTACCGTGACTGTCGGGGGTATGGATGCAACCGATAATATTCTTGTTATGGTGAGGGATCTTAACCGGCGAGACATCAATGTGATTATGCTCTCTGGCTGTGTCATTGCATGGTTCAATGTAGTAGATCCTGAACGAATTTCGCAGGAAACAGGAATCCCGTTAATCTGTGTCTCTTACGAAGACTCAGATGGACTGGAAGCGGATATAAGGCATCATTTTCCCGGTGATGAGGAGAGAGTTGTTGCCTACAGGAGACTGGGCGGGCGTATACCGGTCACACTTCACACAGGCCAGACCATTTTCCTGCGCGCCTTTGGATTGAACCCGACTGATGCGATGAAATTGTGCAATGATTTTACGCTTGAGGGAAAGATGCCCGAACCGCTTAGGGTAGCGCGCATTTGTTCACGCCATCTGGTGAATTGTGGATTTTACCGATCTCTCACCAATAAAGCGGATTGCCCAAAGGAGAGTATTCATAAATATTAACATAAAAATGAGAATACCAGAAACGATCATAAGGAGTTTAATTAATTTGACTGAGGAGAAAAAATCTGAGCGCTGGGTATGCCTTGAATGCCACTATATTTTTGATCCAGTAAAAGGAGACCCCAAAAACGGTATTGCCTGCGGAACGGTCTGGAAAGATGTGCCTGATACATGGCGATGTCCCGAATGCAAAATTCTAAAAGTAAAAAAAGGTGTGTTCAAAAGACTGGATGAATAATCCTGAAATCCCCATTCTTTTTTCATTGGATCATTTTTTTTATGCGGTATACATGTGACGTGAGATGATCTGATTGGTTGTGCTGTTAAAAACTTCGAGCGTGACCTCGTCTCCCGGGTGGAATGTTTTGTCCGTATAATCGATCCAGATCATTGCATTTGGATACCATGTGACTCCCTTTGCACCAAATCCTGCGAGGTTCTGCACACCAAAATGCTGTGAACTAATAAAATCATGCCCGTTCATTGTTGAGATGACACAATTAAGCAGGGTTCCATTTTTATAGGTCTTTGCGTACAGGTTCTGGTTTTCATACCCATTCCCGCCAGAGTTTACTACTACCATGTAACTATCATAGTTCAGTTTCCCAT
>JAURZP010000317.1 GCA_030653335.1 Methanoregula sp.
AGCCGGTCGACAATTTTTGTAATCTCGGTCTCGGGGAACTGGTATTTCCTCAACGCTCGGGTAAAGATCACGCGGGCTGCTTCAAACTCTTCTGATACCACCTCATCTGCCCCGAGATCCAGCAGTTTTTGTGCATGCCGGATATGTTGTGTCCGCGCAATAATATAGACTGAAGGGGATAGTGTGCGGGCCTTATGGACGATTCTGGGTATTGCAAGCTCTTCAGACACAACGACAACGAGCGTTCGTGCCCTCCGTATTCCGGCATGTTCAAGTATCTCTTCCTGGACTGCGTCTCCAAAAATCACATGGTTGCGCCTTTTTGCTTTCTCCTGTTTGATTATTTCCGGGTTCAGGTCAATAACAACATACGATATACCAGTAAGCTCTGCTGCCCTTGCAACACTTTTTCCTGTAACCCCATACCCGGCAATGATGATGTGATCCGAGAGAGCCGGACACCCATTATCGCTCGAGTCATTTCCCGTATCATTGCGAGAAATCCTTCGAGGAAATAATCGGTAAATTATATCGACTGCTTTTGGTGAAGCATTCATGGCAAAAGGTGTGAGAGCCATCGTGATGATTGCACCAGCAAGGAACAACTGGTAGACCTCAACAGGGATCAGTTTGGAATCAAGACCACTCTGTGCCAGCACAAAGGAGAATTCACCGATCTGGCACAGGGAAAGACCGGCAAATACGCATACGCGCATGGGCATACCGAGTACCGCTGCCGCAAACGCACCGGTCAGAATTTTAACACCGATGATGATGAGCACAATAAATGCAACCCAGTACATGTTATCGAGCACCATCCGGGTGTCTAAGAGCATGCCAATAGAGAGGAAAAAGATCGCAGCAAAAACATCCCGGAACGGGATGATGTGGCTCAGCGCGTCAATATTATAATCCGATTCTCCGATGATCAGCCCGGCCACAAATGCACCCAGTGTTACAGACAGCCCCGCTTCGCTGGTCAGCCACGCGATGAGAACACAGATACCGGCGATGGTAATGAAGAAGAGTTCCCGGCTTTTCAACCTGACAACCCGGAAAAGGAATGCCGGGATGACCCATTTGGCCATAATGATAATGATGATCAACAGCCCGGCAACCGTTCCCATCTGCGAGGGGAGGTTCTCAAAATCGGGCCCACCGCTGCCAACAAGGAGCGGTGTGATAAGAATCATCGGGATGATGGCAAGGTCCTGGAAGATCAGGATCCCAAGCAGTGTCCGGCCCTGAAGAGTATCGACTTCTCCGCGTTCCTGCAGGATCTTCATCACGATTGCCGTACTTGAGAGAGATACGATAAACCCAAACACCAGTGCTTCATTGAAAGGCATCCTGAAATACGTTGTAATGAGGGTGATGGCAACAATCGTTGTGCATACCTGTAACAGACCCCCGATGATTACGATCCTCCATGAGCGGAGGAGTTTTTCAAATGAAAATTCCAGGCCGATGGTAAAGAGCAGCAGGATGATACCGATCTGCCCGACCATCTCGATCGCGGACTGGTTGGTAATGAGTGCAAAGCCAAACGGGCCAACGAGAATGCCAATGAGTAAGAATGATACGATGCTGGGGAGTTTGAAATGCTGGCCGATGTAAAGAAGAGCAATTGCTAAGGATATCAATATCACAATTGCAAGCATCATCTCCATGGGGGCACTTTTCCTTTTTTAGTACATTTTTGAGGTACTTTTATGATAATACTATTACCGAATGTTTAAAAGGAATTCTCCTTTCCATCCACCCGGGAATGGCTCATTACGTCCCATTACATCCCGGTCTAATCTCCCACATCACGCTATTAGTGAAAGATAAGAACAATGCTTCATTGATGTTTGAGGTATTCCCATTGCAGAGATGTCTTCGCTTAAACCATGTTAACTTGATGAGAACAGCAGGTAAGTTGGAACTGAAAGACCTTCGGAAATTTTTCGAACAGATGAGTGATGAGATAGGGTTCAACGATGCTAATAAGAATTTCATCATGTCACATGGAGTCTCTAGCATCAATTGGACGAGTTACAAGCAGTTTTTACCCGAGAATGTCTTTATGAGGTATATGGAGTTCTGGGAAAAAATAAGGATAGATCAATCTTAATTTTCCACAAGATAATCTATTAAAATATGCCTATTGAAAAATTGAAAGAAATTCTCCTTTGCACTGTATTGGCAAGTATCATTTGCTTTTTGTTTATAGGCACATTATCTTCAATATCGATAATCATCTCACTGTTCGATATATCGATCAATTTCCAAATTATCATCATAGTCACTTGTATAGTGATCCTTGTAGGCGGGTATATTTCATTTAACTATTTAAAAAAGAATATAAATAAAACGACGGTAAATATTCTATTTAGCAGTGTTTTAATATTTTTTTGTGTTGTTTGGCTACTGTTTCAATTTGCGATTATTCTGGGCATACAACAGGAATACTCCATTGTTAGGGACAGTTATTCCAACATATATAATTCATCTTTAAATGAAAAATCCAACGACGTTTTAAATGCATCTTGGGATGTATCAAAAAAATATTACAAAGGGTTTGATGGCACTTATAATATCATCGGGGCAACTATTCCGAGTAGAAATCTAGCATATATTCCGTATTCCATTCCACTATTTGAGTATTATATGAATTCTATGACTGGATTTCAAAAACTTTTAGTTGCACAACAAAAGGGAAATTGTGGCGAATTCTCTCAATCAGTTGCATTTCTTTTAAACGATACTACTCATTTGCCCACAAGAGTAGTCAATTTTGAAGGAATTGATCACATGATGTCAGAAGTGGAAATTAATAATCAATGGTGGGTTTTTGATAATGGATACCTGACTCGAACAAGGCCAATTGACTCATTAAATTTCTCGAAAACTATTCCTGAAACGGAAAGAAATGATACCGCATATCTCTATTCTTCTTCAGACAAGGGATACTCTTTGTTAAAACAACATGGTTTCAATGAAACTCACATAACGATCACAACAATCGCAGATATTCCAGCGAATGCCTGGAATGGAAAGCCTGTAAACGCATATTTCAATCCCTTCCGATAATTTTCCCATAATATTAGACAAGTCGGACATTGACAAAGAGAAATGCCAGTCAGACAATTGTAGTTACAACGAAACAAGCATCAATCACTGTGAAAACGAGAATACAAACTGAAG
>JAURZP010000330.1 GCA_030653335.1 Methanoregula sp.
GTCGCTTGTCCCGTCAGGTCCAAAGAAGGCAGAAAAGAAGGCAGAAGAACGTGAAGAGAACAAGACGATCGAGCCGATAACAGACATATTCAACGAGGGTGACCAGCTGCGGGTCGTGATTGAGATGCCGGGCGTCACCATGGAGAAGATACATATCGCAGTCAAAGGCCGCTCTCTCGAGGTCTCGGCAAAAGAGGGCGGGAAGCGGTACAAAAAAGAGATCACCTTACCCTGGCACGGAAAGCTTGCAAAAGAACGGTACCAGAACGGGATCCAGGAGCTGGTCCTGGAGCAAAATGACCATTGAGATCGATGAGAACAACCTAAAAGAGGGCGTACTCGGGCTCGTGATTGCAGTTGTAGAGATCCTTGAAGAGGCACTCAAGATCCAGGCATTGAAGCGGATGGAGTCAGGCGTGTTATCGGAAGCAGAGATCGAACGTCTCGGTAAATCACTCATGGACCTTCACGTGGCGATCGAGCAGATAAAAACCGACCAGGGACTGACAAAAACGGTGGGAGAGATCCGTGCCGAACTGGATGATATCGTCGATGATGTGGTTGAGAAGATGATAAACCCGGTTGATTTCCAAAACTCAATCGGGCAGGAGACGACTGCGAACCGTGGAGAATTGTGGAAACGGGAGAGCGAGATATGTTAAGGGAAGTGATGGTATGACGGAAACAAAAAAAGACGGGTTGTACCTGTACGCTCTCGTGGAGCAAGGCGGAGAGATCCCAACGGGGATCACCGGAGTTGAAGGGGAGCCGGTCTTTTCCCTCACGTACCGTAACCTGTCTGCCATTGTCCATGCCTGCCCACTCACTCCCTATGCGAGTGAGGATCAGACGGTAGTGACCGGATGGGTACTGAGTCACGAGCAGGTGCTGGAACGACTCCTCGGGGTGGGGTTAAACACCATCCCTTTTACATTTGACACCATCATCAAACCAGAAAAAGAGCGGGATGCGAAAGATGTGCTCTCCGTATGGTTATCCAAAGAATATGAGATTTTTTTGCAGAAATTCGAAAAGATCCGGCGTAAAAAGGAGTACGGAGTCCAGATATTTGTAAACCGGCAGAAGATTCAGGATACGATCACTGCCACAAACGATTTCATAAAGCGACTTGAAGCGCAGGC
>JAURZP010000331.1 GCA_030653335.1 Methanoregula sp.
TGTGCTTCAGGCTGACGCGCAGGATCTCCGCATCAGGCATAATGAGATCCTCTCCTCGTGGAAAGCCCGGGCAGCGTCGGAGGGCTTAGATAATCTGGTGGCAGAGAGGCAACGGCTGGATATGATCGCATGGATATCAGATCCGCTGCCGAGCGGGATCCCTGCATCGGATTACTGAGGTTTCCCATGATCAGCAGGCGCAAATTTTGGGAGCATCGCAAAAATCGAATAACCGCTGGGGGAATGTGGAAATTTTTTGTATGGTGGTTGCACAAGACGAAGAAAAGAATTATTTTTCGTTGCGGGTAAAGGGTGGCCCGACAGGGACACCATGAGTCCAATCAAAGAGCCCTGCCGGGTTGGTACAATATCGACGTCCGGCATTATCTTTCTTGGCAATGGTTGGCCCACCCTGAAGGCTCGTGCGACAGGCCCGCTGATGCGGTCCCGTGCCCGGCTCGCCTTCTTCCCGCCCGGACCGCTGACGTATGCCTGTCCTGTTGAGCCGTCCTGATCTTCCCTGGCCCACCCGACAAAGCGATCGACAGGTCGCTGATGCGCCCTGTAACCGTCGCTTTGTCCCCCGCCCGTACCCGGGTTTTGCCTGCGAAGCAGGGGCATCCTCCGGACTGCCCGTCCCTTTCAAGGGCGGGAGGAGTGCGACCCGAAGGGTTGTGAGCGTGGGGATGCTTGTCCATCCCCGTAAGCGAACAAAGCACGGGCGGCGGGTTCCGTGGCCCAGCGGCCCGAGGGAGCACCGCTTCAGGGTGCGAAGGTAACGAGCCGCATCAGCGGTGAGTCCGAGCCCCTGATGCGTCGTGCGGACGAGTCACTGAGCGTTAGTCATGAGTACGATCAACAGTGACGAACACGATGCGAAGCATGGTGAGAGGAGCGGGCAATGAGCAGCCGCTGGCGCCGGAGCATCGCGACAAGCCAGGGGCGTACTGTATCCCAACAATTATCCGTTAAAAAAAACAAGGGAGGTGATGTGAAGCGAGCCGGAGTGCAGTGAGCGCCAGCGAGCGGAACGAGGACGAGTGAACATGACCGACCGATATCCTATCAACCGTGCGCGACCCCTCCCCTCGGCGTGGTGGGGCGGGGTAGGGGCCGGGCGGTCCGGAAGATTATAAAAAAGCGCGCTATAGGCCCTGATTGCTAAAAGATTCTAACTAATGGTCAGGAATCTGGTCGGGGGTATCCAGCGCATCGTGCAACGGGCCGGGATTACCAAGCATGTGACACCGCACCTGTTCCGGCACTCGCGGATTACACACATGATTAACGATGGCGTGCAGGAAAGTGTCATCAAGATGATGATGTGGGGCACGGTCAACACGAAAATGTTTGAAACCTATGCCCACTTGACCGGAAAAGATATCGACAACGAGAACTCGCGGGTTTACGGAATTGTGAAGGCTGATTCGAAAAAGAAGGAGCCGCAGGTCGCGCCCGTCCAGTGCCCGCACTGCCAGCACATCAATCCACCAACCACAAACTGGTGCTATGGTTGCGGGGAATCATTGGATCCTGTAAGTATTGCGACCGATGCACAGTTTTTGAAGTTCATCCTCAGCCATCGCAAAGAATTCGATGAATACTTAACATACAGGGCTAAGGAGCCAGAAATCTCCAGTGGTGCATCATGAGAGCTGAACCTAAGGTAACGAAATACCAGGAATCAGAAACGATAGAACCCAAATCTACAAACTCGATCTATTGTTTTTTATTGATAGAAAACGCAGAATTATTAACTCGTTTTTAATACGGTGTCTTGAATGACATGTAATCTTTCCATTGATGAGATTGATTTTTTATATGTTCTCTATTCAAGGCATTGTATCAAATCAAATCGTTCCATGAACTTAAAACTCTTGAAAAAAATATTTGAACAGCGTAATTTCGATATTAAAAAGATTGTAAAGACACTTTCTAATGGAGGATATATTACTGAAGTTCCTAAAAGTGATAGTAAATATTACATATCCAATTTTAAAAAAGCAGTTCACGCATTAAGTGAGCACGGAAAAGAAACCACTCTTGGAAAGACAAGACACCTTGAGGACTGATGTTGAATATTTTTGTCACTACTGTAAACTTTTTTTAACAATAGTTATATACAATCAGATAGACATCGTGTGATGTATGTGTGTGTCACATTGTGATGCATCATCTTATCGGTGACGTGCAACAATACGGTGAATTATATGCAAAAACCATTTGAGGGGATCTTTGGGAACAGCTGCGAACTTAGGGTAATTGAGTTCATGCTGCCACTGGAAGGATTGGAATATAATCTAACTGAATTGCAAGAGGAAATGGGCGTAACGAGGCAGACCCTTTCAAAGGTAATGAAAAATTTTGAGGAATGGGGACTGGTAAAAGCAAGGACCGCAGGGAATGCAGCATATTATTCAATAAATGAGAAGTCTCCACTTGTCAAAAGTATCATTCAGTTAAACAATGTGATTATTGAAAAGATGCTTGGCGATGAAGAACTCTATGAACTCAGGGATTATCTGGATGCTCATTCCGCTCTGAAAGCGGATGTAAACGTAATAGCATCTCAACCAACCAATTCCTCAGTGAGTGAGGACATGTGCCTGTGGACCAGGGTCCCGATGTGGGGTTCCGATCCAATACCAACAAAAAGTCAATTCGCAGAACCGATATCTTCCGGCGAAAGACCGGTTTTACCCAATGAAGAGGTTGCATAATGACACAAGTTGAATCTTATTTCCGGAAAGAGTTAGTTCAAGAACTAAGAAAGATCGTCAAAATGATGAAAGAGGAGAAAAATATTGAGAAAAAGATCTATTATTTTTCCGCAGCATATGGGATCACAAGCCGACATTACCGGTATTCGTTTTCCGGTGAAGTTCTCATCGCAGATTTAGTACTGAATACAGCTTACCAGTCGCTCAACGAACGTTTAAAAATGATAAAATCTGGAAATGCCACTGTTGAGATGAATGAACAGGTATTCGAGAAGCTTCAAGATGGATTATTAAAATTAGCAGATGCCTTTGAGAGCAAAAAACCCGTTCAGGCTGCCCTTGAATATATTTTAACTGTAGCTTTCAGCATTTCTGGTCCGGGGAATTATCTCAAAGAAAAAGGGATGCTTGAGGTTTAAACTTCTAATATCTCAAAAAAATATTGTTTTTAACCGGTATTTTTTTCCAATCAATTGTGTGGTATTAAAAAAACATAAACGAGTGAATGCACCCAGGGGTACTCGTTCCGGTTTGTGGGTGGACATTTAACGAACTTTTGAGTGTTACTTAGGAAAGCAATCGAGTCGAGAAAAGAGGGAAAGATTACCCTGTACCTATTGCTTCCTGCGTTCCGGCATTTCCGCCATTAGTATGTGAGATGAATCCCGGTAAAAACCATAAATATTTGAGATTTTGCCTAATAGCCCGATAATCTCTTTTCTTTTTCTATCGGATTACCATCGCGGCATGATCGCGGCACATCGCGGCATAAAACGAATGAGCCAGTCATAGACTCTGCGCGAGGAATTGAGCCGTTTTTGAAAATGGCAGCAGAATCTTTGAGATCATTGCGGCATGGTTCCGGCACGTTCCGGCATAAAACGAAGGAGCCGATCATTGGCTCTGCGCGATTTATTGAGTCTTTTTAGAAAACGGCGGCAGAATCTTTGAGATCATTGCGGCATGGTTCCGGCACGTTCCGGCATACAACCGAAAGGACCGTCACACATTTCCCCTGGTCCCATCCCCCATTTCACTTTAACACCG
>JAURZP010000332.1 GCA_030653335.1 Methanoregula sp.
AACTCGATCATTGGCGATACCCTTGCCCGTGCATTCCGAAAGGCTGGCTACCGGCTCGAAGTGCAGTACTATGTCAATGACATGGGACGGCAGATCGCCATTGTGGTCTGGGGTTTCATTCATCTCGACAGTACTCAGGAAGAGGGCGAGAAAGAGGATGCCCATATCGCCCGGATCTATATAGCCGCAAACCGCAGGATTGAGGAAGATCCGGAGATCACCCAGCAGGTCAATGAACTGATGCAACTGGTAGAGAAAGGCGATACTACAACGGTCAAGAAGTTCCGTAATGAGGTCTCACGCTGCCTTGAAGGGTTCGAAGTCACGATGAAGAACCTCAATGTAGCGCACGACCGGTTTGTCTGGGAGAGCGATTTCATCCGGAATGGTTACACAGAGCGGATCATCAACAGGATCAAAAAACTCCCGCAGGCAAGACAGGAAGAGACGCTCGCACTCGATCTATCAGAGTTCGGGTTCGAGAACAAGTACGTGATCCGGCGCAGTGACGGCACTTCAGTCTATGCAGCCCGCGACCTTGCGTTCCATGTATGGAAAGGGGCAAACTTTGACCGTATGATCGATGTGCTCGGCGCGGATCACAAGCTGATTGGCGCACAACTCCAGTGCACCATGAAACTGCTCGGAGAGAAAGTCCCGGAGATTGTCCACTTCGAGTTCGTATCCCTACCGGAAGGGGCGATGAGCACCCGGGCAGGCAAATTCGTCTCGGCCGATGACCTGATCACCGAGATCAACAAACGGGCTTTCGATGAAGTGACCGCAAGGAGACCGGAACTTGATGAACCGGCCCGCAGGGCAATTGCCCAGTCGGTAGGTCTTGCGGCTGTCCGCTATGATATCATAAAGGTGTCTCCCGAAAAGAGCACTGTATTTAACTGGAAGGAGGCGCTGGATTTCGAACGCCAGAGCGGCCCGTATATCCAGTACTCCCATGCCCGTGCCTGTAGTATTTTAGATAAAGCAGGGCCGTTTGAGGAGTGCTACGATCTCGAAACCCCGGCGGAGATTGCCCTTGCCAAACAGATTGCCAAGCTGCCTATGGTCATAGAGCGGGTGATCGCTGAACTCCGCCCGCACATCCTTGCCACGTACTCCCGCGAACTTGCCGACATCTTCAACTCGTTCTATCACTTCGACCCTGTGCTGAAAAGTGAAGGAAAGGTCCGTAATCGCCGGCTTACGCTGGTAAAAGCGGCGCAGAACACGCTCAAAGAATCGTTAGAGACGCTTGGGATCGATGCCATCCACACCATGTGATGCCCTGCGAAAGCAGGGATACCAGTTTTTTTCAAAGTCTTCCGGGGCCGCTCTTAAACCCTGCATGTGGTGCAAACGGGCGCTCATGGGCGGCGATATGTGCTACAAGCACCAGTTTTATGGAATAGACAGCCACCGCTGCGTCCAGATGACTCCCACCCTGCGCTGCAACCAGCGCTGTCTCTTCTGCTGGCGATCATTTGAGCACGAAGTGCCGGATGTGGAGGAGTGCACTCCTGAAACGATTCTTGCCGGCATACACAAGTTCCAGAAGAAAGCCCTTGCCGGGTATAATGCGATTCTTGACAATACGGTAACTACTGAACGGTGGCAGGAAGCGCTGGATCCAAAACATGTGGCGATATCACTATCCGGGGAACCAACGCTTTACAGCCAGCTGCCTGCACTGATCGGTCTCTTCAACGATAAGGGTTATACGACATTCCTCGTGAGCAATGGCACAAATCCCGATATGCTACGGCAGTGCCACCCCTACCAGCAGTATGTCTCGCTCGATGCACCGGATAGGGAGACGTACATGAAGGTCTGTCGCCCGCAGGAGGATTACTGGGAACAGGTGAATGAGAGCCTCGCTCTGCTGGGAACCAGACGATCTGCAGTGCGGATCACCCTTGTTAAGAATCTCAATGATTTCGCACCGGAAAAATATGCGGCAATCCTGCAGGATTCGGGTGCGTCATTTGTGGAAGTCAAAGGATATATGTATCTGGGATACAGTAGAAACCGTTTGGCTAGAGAGAATATGCCGGAGCATGAACGTGTACGATCGTTTGCAGAGAAGATTGCAGCTGCATGCGATTACCGGTTCAAAGATGAGAATAAGTTGAGCAGAGTGGTCTGCCTGGAGCGTGTAATATGAAGTTCAATCCCGAAGAATGGAAACGAAAGTCGCATGAAAATTTTGAAGAGGCATGGCATGAGGGACCGTCGGTTGTAACCCCGCCGGGACATGCAGCAACCTACCCGTGCCTCACGTTCAAGCGGGCTTTGGCGCACCCGATCTTTGCCACCATAAACCGGCTTCGCGAGGTCTACCTTTCGCTGGGTTTTGATGAAGCAGAAAACCCGGTTATTATCGAGGAACAGGATATCTACCGCCAATTCGGTCCTGAAGCTATGGCCGTGCTCGACCGGGTCTTCTACTTAGGAGGACTCCCGCGCCCGAACGTGGGGATCGCCCGAAAACAGCTTGATGAGATCAACGAGATCCTGATGAGCCACCGGAGTCCGCTTGTACATGGTGATGCCATCCCGGTCGGACAAGCCCATCACCATAAACATTACCAGCCCATGACGAAAGAGACCGAGGAGCACCTGCGGGAGACACTCCATGCGTACAAGAAATCCGAGATTGACGGGGATGAACTCACCTTTGAGCTCTCCAAGGTGCTGGGAGTGGATGATGCACTGGTTGTGCACATCCTTGACGCGGTCTTTCCGGAGTTCAGGGCACTTGTCCCGGAATCCTCGCGCTCCACGCTGCGCAGCCACATGACGAGCGGCTGGTTCATGACACTCGGGGCGATATGGGATAAAACAGCACTTCCTATCCGGCTCTTCTCGGTTGACCGGTGTTTCCGGCGCGAGCAAGCTGAAGGGCCGACCCGGCTTATGACCTACCACTCGGCATCGTGTATCATCGCTGGAGAAGATGTCACGATAGAAGACGGTAAAGCAGTGAGCGAGGCGCTCCTCTCCTCATTCGGGTACACAGATTTCCGGTTCCAGCCGGATGAGAAACGTTCCAAGTATTATATGCCGGATTCCCAGACCGAGGTCTATGCCCGGCACCCGGTGCACGGTTGGGTCGAAGTGGCAACGTTTGGTATGTACTCCCCATCGGCACTTGCCGAGTACGGCATCGGGGTACCGGTCATGAATCTCGGGCTGGGTGTCGAGCGACTTGCGATGATTGCATACAATTCCAATGATGTCCGGCAACTCTGTTTCCCCCAGTTCTTCCCTCGGCCGGTCACTGACAGGGAGATCGCCCGTGCTGTTCATGTTCGGGAAGAGCCGGCATCTCCGGAAGGAAAACAGCTTGCTGCCGCGATCTTACGTGTCGCTACCGCAAATGGATCGGCTGCCGGGCCATGCTCGTTCGATGCATGGGAAGGCACTCTTGGCGGGGTAACCGTAAAAGTTGTGGTCGAGGAAACGGAATCCAATGCAAAGCTCTGCGGTCCTGCCTGCGCCAATGAAATATTCGTACACGACGGATCGATTCTTGGTGTGCCGGACGTTGAGAAGTGGAAACAGGTGCGGACAGATGGAGTGGCAACCGGCATCAGTTACCTGAGTGCAGTTGCAGCACTATCTGCAGCCCGGATTGAAGAAGCAGCCCGGTGCGGGAAGTCCACTACCGTGCAGGTGAAGATGGGAAAACTCCCCAGTGATATCAACTTAAAGATCGAGGAATTCGCGATGCGAGCCGTAACGGACAACAAAAAGAAAGTGGATGTGCGGGGGCCGGTGTTTCTTTCGGTCCGTTCCACAATCAGGGAGTAAATTCTTTTTTTATCCATTCCTTTATCCATTCCTGGTTAAGGACCATTGGGAGTGAGAACTCAAATCCCTTCACCACGTTATCGTGATCCAATGGATTATCACTATGAGTAAACTGCCCCGCCAGTGTCAACGTATCCGGTAGATTCACTTTTTTCCGGTTCTTTACAGAGATCGTTAAGGATCAAAACTGTCGCGATCTTATCGAGCGGTTGATTATCATTGCCGCATTTGGGCGAGTAAATGCAGGACGGGCAGCCATCATCGCACCGGCAGTCCCGCACCAGCGCATGGGCAGTGGCAAACAGATCGTCCAGGATCTCGTAGGCTTTTTCCGCAAGCCCGATACCCCCTTCATATCCGTCATAAACAAATATGACGGGCTCTCCGTTTTCACCGTATGCAACTGATGACAACCCGCCAATATCCCAGCGATCGCACATCACATGCAGGGGCATGAGGGCAATGAGGGCATGCTCTGCACCATGCAGTCCGCCTGCGAAATCCAGATTCCCTTTCAAAACATGCTGTTCCGTACCTGGAGAGGGGATGAGCCAGAATGCTTTTGTCCTGAAGGTGAGCGGTGGGAGAGTAAGAGGCTCAAAACCGAGGATGGTATCGCCGCGTTTGATTTTATAACCGGTATATTGTTCCGTCACTTCCACAACCCCAAAGGCACATTTCACGCCATTTATCTCACGGGTTTCGAGCGTCTCGATGATCGTTAAGTCCACCTCCTTTAATGGCTGTGTGTAGTAGTCCACATCGGCCTCAGTTACACGCACGGTGTGGGTTTCCAGATCCATCTCTTTGACGAGAAACATCTCTCCCTGGTGGAGAAGAATCGCACCTTTATGCGCTTCCCGGTATGCCTGCGCCTGGTCCAAGGTCTCTAACATCCTGCCGTGACACATGATCCGGAATGTTTCTCCGGGTACGCCCCCAAGGCTTACCAGTTCAGCTGCCCTGCCCCGCCCGGAATATACCCACCCGCGAGCAGTCTTCCTGACAAGATCGGTGGATGCAAGGTCAGGAAGCAATTGCGGGAATGCATCCCCGAAAAATACCCGATCTTCATCTTCACGGAGGGGAAGTTCTGCCGCAGCGCATAGCAGGTGCCCGGATAGGATGTAGGGATTTTTTGTATCCACAATCGCGTGTTCGTTGGAACGCGAGAAGAACTGTTCCGGGTGGTTCATGAAGTACTGATCAAGGGGATTTGCCTGCGCAACCAAGAGGGCAAGGGATACATCGCCCTTCCTTCCGGCCCTGCCCGCCTGCTGCCAGGTAGACATCATGGTGCCCGGATAACCGGAAATAATCACAGCATCGAGCGATCCAATATCAATGCCAAGCTCAAGCGCGTTTGTTGAGACAACTCCCTTCATCGTCCCATCCTTGAGATGTGTCTCTATCACCCTTCGATCCTCTGGGAGATAACCTGCCCGGTACGCGCAGATCGCTTCGGCAAGCTGAGCACTTGAACGCCGTAAATCCTCCCGCGCCCAGAGGGTGACTAGCTCTGCCATCTTCCGCGAACCGGTGAAACACAATGTCTGGAGATCGTTTTTCACGCAGGATACCAGAAGATCTTTTGTTTCCTCGTGAGTGGAACGTTCACCTACGCGATCATAGAATGGGTTATAGAGAACGAAATGTTTCCTACCATGAGGGGATCCACTCCCATCCACCAATTCAAAGGGATGACCGGTAAGACGATGAGAAAATTCCACCGGGTTTGCAAGAGTTGCAGTGGACAGGATGAACTGCGGACGTGAACCGTAGTGCAGGC
>JAURZP010000155.1 GCA_030653335.1 Methanoregula sp.
AAGCACTTTCCGAGATCTTCTATGAGTTTTGGGTTTCCCAAACCGTCGACATTGATCCAGGTTACCGTTTCTGTGTCCCGAAACGGGAAACATTCGCTGATCTGGTCTACTTGTTCCTCCTGGAAGTGGGTGGCATCATAGTCAATGACGGTGATCAGAACCGGCAGGTTGGACGGTTCGCCATTCATATGAGAGGCTCCAGGTGGTTTGACCGCATTCTTTGAGAGTTTATGCCGGTGGCGTGACATGGTAGTCCGTTCGATGTAGAGTGATTGGATGATAGGGGGCATAAGAATATCGCTGGAAAAAAACGCAAATGGTGGGATCTGCCATCAATACCTGATTGATTAGCGCCCTGCATGAACCTTAGAACATGAAAAATGAATTCTTCATTCACGCTGAACCAGTAAACATTCAGGGCATAACCTTGATCAGGAAATAAAATGAGACCGCTCACTCACCAAAAGATGCGCAGGGTTTTTATGCAACAGGCTCGTTACATAACTTAAAAATAACTCATACATATGACTCGTGACGACCCTGCCATATCGCTGAAAATACCAGCAAAACTGGTGGAAAAACTGGATATCATTGCCAAGCAGAAGTATCTGGAACGTGCCGATATTATTGTTGATGCGTGCGCCTATTATTGTCAATTCCACGATATGAACAGTGAACAGTTTCCTGAAACAATGCGAAACATTTTCTTTAATCTCGCTCGCCATGACGAGGAATTCCGTAAAACATTAAGAGAAGTGTTACAGGATTGATCCCCTGGAGGATCCTGATCACTTCAGATAATTCCATCTATAAGCAATGATATCCACCAACAGAAACATAAAAAATGGCAGGAAGAGTCACCCCACAGCACCGTTCAATGTTACAAAAAAACCCTCACTTGCACAACTTTGTTTGTTTCTCCACTTACGTTGCTTAAAAAAAATGCGGGACACTATACTTCGATTATTCCCAGGAGATCAAAAACGTGACCCTCGTGAAAACAACACACCTCGGATTTATCTTTCTCGTAGTCATCCTTTGCTCACTGATTATCATTATTCCCGTCTCTGCGGTAAAGACCGTTGAGCAATCCTTAGACGAGACGTTAACGAGGGGAGGGCGGTTCACCGCAACAATCACCGGTTTACCCAACACGTCCTATTACGTGTGGCTGCCACGGACTTTTTCTATGACTGGCAAACCCTATGACCAGCCACCGGTCATTACTGATTATACGATGGGTATTGTAAAAGATCCGGTTGGTGGACCATACCCGATCGGTTCGTACCAGTACAACAACGGTAACGGGCGTACAATACGTGATGATATCCCCCCCTCAACACCCGAAATGTCAAACACCCAGTACTATGCACAGGTCACGACAAACACTGCGGGTGTTGCAATCGTCGAGTTCCAGACATCCATCTATACGGGACTCAGGTCATACTCGGTAAAAGTTGAAAACCAGCAGTCCATAGACCGGGATAACCTGCAGGTGCAGATTCAGGTCTTTTCCCGAAAGCCTCCAGCCACACAACAGGTTATAACACAAGTTGTAACAGTAATCACAACACCGGAGCCGACCACTGCCCCAACACCGTTACCTGAAACAACAATTCCACAGACAATAACCCCCATACCGACACCTGTGCCCGCAGAAACCACCCGGCCGCGAGTGCCCCTTGAGAGTGGGTTGAGTCTTGTCGCATTAGGGATGGCAATACTCATTGTCACAAGACGTTAACCCTTGAACCTATGCCAGTGAAAGAGAGGAATAAATCGACGGGATAAAAAAACGGGTGGGAAAAATATTACCTGAATCTTCGGACAAACAGTACTACTGCAACAAGCGAGATTACCGCAAGTATTCCTTCGAACCCGGGGACCGGAAGATTAAGAGTCCGTGACACTGTGATTGGCCCTGATGAACCAACATATAACGGCGATTCATCATCCACATAGTCCTTTTTTGTCAGCTTCAGAATATATGTGCCTTTTTCAAGGTGAAGGCTTGTGGGAGTTACTCCTTTATACGAATCGTCGATATACACGTTCGCACCATCGGGATTGGAATTGACAAAGACAACTATTTTAGTGGGGGGTGTTGAGGTCCACACCTTTTTTACCACTACTGTAGTTCCGGGCACTACGGTCACGGTTTGTGTGTAGCTGTTATATCCGACAATGGTCATTTCAACGGTATGCACACCCGGAGAGATTCCCGAGAAATCATATGGGGTTGCCTGTCCGGAATATTTTCCATCCAGCATAATGCCTGCACCGGGAGGATCTGAAATCACCGATATCGTACCTGTACCAGCCTGCAACGGCTCTAAAGTTACATCAACCGTTGTGGGCTGCCCATGGGAAACCATGATGGTTTTATATTGTCCCAGATAGCCGATTTTTGAAACGATTACCGAGTGTGTGCCCGGTGCAATATCTAAAAATGAATACGGGGTTGTGCCACGTTGAGTTCCATCGATGAAGATGTCGGCTCCGGTTGGGTTCGAGGTAACGGTGAGAGATGCCGGAATATTTTGTGTAATGGGTGTAACAGGTTCGAATTTCTGGATTCTCTTGACATTTGTACCTTTTACATAACCCGCCGGATTATCCGGATTGTATGAATCATAATCCAGGACATAGACCGCTCCACGCGAGTCGACTGCAATCTTAAATGGCCCGATGAACTGCCCGTTGCCGGTTCCCTTTGTACCCCATGTAGTGATGAATGATCCATCCTTATTGAACTTCTGGATGCGGTAATTCAGGCTATCAACGACAAGCACATTGCCCGCTGAATCTATGGCTAAACCCGCCGGATCATACAACTGGCCGTTTCCTGACCCGGGGGTACCCCATTTACCAATAAATTTTCCATCCGATGTGAATTTCTGGATCCTGTTATTGCTCGCATCAGCAACATACACATTATCCGATGAATCGATTGCAATGCCAAGGGGTCGATTAAACTGCCCGTCCCCACTGCCGACTGACCCCCATGCAGCGATAAATGCTCCATTGGGACTGAATTTCTGGATCCTGTTACCGGTGACCTCAACAACATCCACATTTCCATAAGAGTCGGTGGTAAGTTCCCAGGGAAAATTAAATTGCCCGGCTCCGCTTCCATAAGAACCCCATGCGGTGATAAGCCTTCCATCAGTTGTGAATTTCTGTATCCTGCTGGTCATACCACCGGTATCAATAACATACACATTGCCCGCAGGATCCACACGAACCGCAAATGCACTACTGAATTGTCCGGGTGGCGGGGAGGGGGTCTCTCTGGCATTTACTCCCCATTTACTCAGGAAATTTCCATGGGTATCAAATTTCTGAATACGGTTCAGCCAGGAATCAGAAACATAAACATTTCCAGAAGAATCAAGACTGATTCCTGTTGGAGATTCAAACTGTCCATCTCCTGTTCCATTTGTCCCCCACGCTCTCACAAACTGATACGTCTCTGCTGCCTGAACTCCAGAAACGAACACAAGCAACAGGAAGATACACACAAAAATCTTCACTGAATTCTGTACGATCAATTGACCCTGCATGAATCACACACTCCGTCAGATTTGACATTCACGCATAAGCTCTTAAAACATTGGATGGTTTTTCTCAGGGGCAATTGTCTTTTCCCATGCTCCATCAGATATCAGAGAAAAATCTTTGAATGAATGTACCAGACCACAACACTGTCTTAATGGATCAGAGATTGATACCGGTTATGCACTCTTCTTATTCTTACCACTGCGGGATACCGCCTCTTCCAGCACCGCAACGATCGTCTCCATGATTTTTATCCGGGCAAAGTACTTGTCATTGGATTCAACAATAGTCCACGGCACAGCTGGGGTACTGGTCTTTTTTATCATCTCATCTGTTGCAATACTGTAGATATCCCACTTTTTACGGT
>JAURZP010000341.1 GCA_030653335.1 Methanoregula sp.
AGCCGGGCTCCGTTGCGGTGTGAGGGTCACGCTCAATAAGGAGAATCAGCATGAACTTGAAGCGCTGATCGATCTCGCCTTAACACTAGGCGCATCCCGTTTCTGCCTGTACTGGCTTGTACCAACCGGACGGGGGATCGATTCCTATACCCGGTTGCAACTTGATCGGAACGAAGTGATAAATGCCTTAAACCTCCTCTACCGGAAAGCAAAACAGACTGACCCTGCAGTCATGGAGTTCCTCACGGTCGATGCCCCACAGGATTGTGTCCACCTGCTTGTATCTATGGAGCAGGAAATGTCTGAGGATCTCGCTGAGGCTCGCGAGCTGCTGGCATCTCTAAAGGGTGGATGCAGTGCAGGCACCCGTGTGGCAAATATCGATGCACATGGAAATGTGTTCCCCTGCCAGTTTGCCCGCTCTCCGGAATTTCTTGCAGGAAATATTAGGGTCCGGCCGTTCAGCAGGATCTGGTCGGACACAAAAAATCCCGCACTCACCCGCTTTCGGGAAAAGGATGCACGTTTCGGGGGCCGGTGCGGTGCATGCAGCTACCGTGAGCTATGCGGTGGCGGGTGTCGGGTTCGTGCGCATGCCGCAGAGAGGGATTTCTTGGCAGAAGACCCTTTCTGTTTTGTTGAGCCGTTGTGATGCAATGCCGGTGAGTGAACCATGAGTCAATATTTTTTCCTCCTGCCGGGTTTCCGGTTAATGAGTTTTTAATCGCAACAATTAATGAAGGAAAAAAGCCAACATAATCACTCAATGCTCAAAGTACATCGGGATATTTGTGGATACTGCGGATGCTGCGTGTCAGTCTGCCCTGAAGGCGCCCTTGAACTGATCGATGCATACCTGTCAGTAGAGAAGAACTGCACGAGTTGTGGAATCTGTGCAAAAGTCTGCCCATTAGGTGCCCTGGAGGTAGTCAATGAAAAATAAGTATGACGTGCTCATCATCGGAGGTGGACCGGCAGGCGCTCTTGCCGGAAGGACTGCTGCTGAGAAGGGCTTGTCTGCCTGTATTGTGGAGAAGCGCCCTGCAATCGGTGCTCCGGTACGCTGTGCCGAGGGTATAGGGCAAGAAGCTCTCCATGAGTTCATCGATCCCGACCCGCGCTGGATCTCTGCTGAGATGCAAGGCGCTGGTATTGTTGCACCGGACGGGTTTTTAATGAAACTCGAGTCTGAAATGGCTGGCGGAAAGGTAGGCTATGTCCTTGACCGTAAGTTTTTCGACCGTGAGCTGGTCTGGAAGGCAGCGGAGGCCGGTGCAGACGTGGCAGTAAAGTCCCGTGCAGCTGCCCCGATCATGGAAGACGGTGTTCTAAAAGGGGCAAAGATCGAATACTGCGGGAAAGTTACCAATGTGAGAGCCGATGTGGTGATCGCTGCTGATGGTGTGGAATCCAAGTTTTCGAAATGGTGTGGTATTGACACCACCGTTCCGGTACGGGAGATTATGAGTTCGGTCCAGTACGTGATGGCAGATATTGATATCGATCAACACTCCACGATCTTTTATCTCGGAAACGATGTGGCACCCGAAGGTTATCTCTGGATCTTCCCAAAAGGTCACCGGACTGCAAATGTCGGGATCGGGATCTCCGGTAAGAAGAGCGGGCAAGGTCATCGGGCAAAGGATTACCTTGACAGGTTTGTGAAAAAGACCTTCCCGAACGGAAAGACGATAGAATATATTCCCGGGGGTGTCTCCGTCTGCCGACCGCTTGACTGCACGGTAGCCGATAATTTCCTGATTACTGGCGATGCAGCCCGTGTTGTTGATCCCCTGACCGGAGGTGGCATCTACAATGCCATGTATACCGGCAGGCTTGCGGCAGAAGTGGCCGCAGACTGCATCAGTAAAGGCGATACGTCAAAAAAGGCGCTTATGGTGTACGACAAAACATGGCGTGCATCTAAAATGGGAAAAGCAATCGAGCGCAATTACCATATCAAGGAATACTTGATCAAACAACCTGATGCAAAACTCAATGAGATCATCCACTCGGTCTCGAAAATGAACTTAAAAGAGTTCTCCACCATCAGCCTGATAAAAGAAATTATCCGTGTAAACCCGAAACTGGTGCTCGAGCTGGGCGCGCTTGCAGCCTCACTCCGCTGATTTTTTCAGTTGTTTGTTTAACAGGCGCAGGCAGTCATCTTCTGCTTCTTTTTTTGTAAAGACCGTAAAGATGTCACCGGACTGGATCTTCACGTTGCCACTTGGTATGATCAGCACGCCACCCGTCCTGCGTATCGCAATAAAGACAAAATCCTTGACCTTGAGTTCGCGGATCTCGTGATCCACTATAGGAGCTCCGGGTTCAGCTACGATCTCAAAGATGGTTCCACCCGGAATGGAGGCGAGCTGCTGGAGCTGGGGGTTCTGTGTCCAGTAGTAGAGACGGGATGCCACCAGCTCGTCCGGGTTCTCACTGATCCGTACCCCGACTTCTTTAAAAAAGTCCGAATGTGAGGGTTGGTTGACGATCGCAACCACATTGGCAATACGGAACTTTTTGGCAAGCCAGCAGGTCATCAGGTTGACCGAGTCGTCACTGGTGGTTGCTATAAGGGCATCTGCCCGGTCTGCGCCCGCCTCTTCTAAAACGGTTTTGTCAGTGGCATTTCCTGTGACTGCAAGTACATCGTAGTGTTCAAGAATATCCTCGCACCGGTCTTCATGCTGATCGATCACTACGACATTATGGGAGTGCTCGATCGCCAGTTTTGTGAGGTTTTTCCCGATTCCTCCGAGCCCTACGATGATGATATACATGATTACCTTTTCCATCACCGGCATTGAAATATTTTGCGCATCAACACATTTCTCATGATCTGCGGGGTGGATGAAGCGGGGAAGGGTTCGGTACTCGGACCGATGGTGGTTGCGGCAGTTGGAGTATCTTCTGAAGAGATCCTCGCAGAACTAGGGGTTAAGGACTCAAAAAAGCTATCTGCTAAAGAGCGCGAACACCTGTATGCAATAATACGGAAAAGATGCCGGGTAGCAACTGTGAAACTCGATGCGCATGAGATTGATGCTGTGCGGCAGGATATGACTCTCAATGCGGCTGTTGCCCGGGCACATGCACAGGTAATAACAAAACTCTCACCTTCCTGTGCGTATGTGGATGCCTGCGATGTGAACTCGTTCCGGTACGCAGAGATGGTAAAAAGCCATCTTGAACGGCCCTGCGAAATTGTTTCAGAGCACCATGCGGATGAGAAATTTCCGGTTGTCTCTGCGGCAAGCATCATTGCAAAGGTGACCCGTGACCGGGCAATTGCCATGCTTGCAAAAAAATACGGCGATATCGGTAGCGGATATCCTTCGGATCCGGTCACCATCCGGTTCCTCAATGCGTATATTGATGAGCTCCGCATTCCGCCACCCATTGCCCGTAAGAGCTGGAAGACGGTGAGTGCGATCCTTGCCAAAAAAAACCAGAGCAGCCTGATGGATTTTTAATGATTTTTCTTCAACCGATCAGCAAGGGGTTATCATCCGATTGAAAAAAATGGAAATTTTTAGTCCTTACTAAAAAACTACTCCGGTTTCAGCCATTTTTCGCAGGGATTAAAAAAAGGATTTCTCACGGATTGGTTATTTACTTTGGACCCGTGCAGAGTCACAATTGATCATTGCAGATCATATTTGCCTTTAATCTGATACCAGCGCTGGTAATCCTCTGAGGAAAGGGTTCCACCAGCTTCTCGTGTTGCATATATTTCCAATTTCAGTTTGATCAACGTGCGGGCATCATTATAATCATTTTCACTGCTGTCAAGCGACTGACCGTCCGATGTTCCAATCACCTCCGGCATAGACCAGTCTACCTGGCGGGAATTTGTCCAGAAAGCGGTTTCATCGGTAATAATATATGGGTGGGTTGCTTCAATGATACAGTACCCTGAACCTTGAAAATCATAGGGTGCCGGGCAGGAAATACCCGCAGCCATATGATTTTCGGGAACAAAATACAGAACTGAAGACTTGAATCCCAGCTCCTTGAACAGTGCAGCAAGAAGCATCGATTTTTCCCCGCATACCCCGTTACTCTGGTAGAGAACTTCATAGGGATACCGGTATTTAGTTCCCTTTTCGTAGGTGATGTGCTGAACAAGGCTGGTTGCAATTCGTGCCTGGTCATCAGGATTTCCTGTCTCCTCGCGGATCTCATCAGCCAGAGTTTTAATATATTGTTTCTGGGCAGGATCGTTCAGATATGCAAGGAAGTACGATGCGTTGTCATTAATATCCCACTTGGGTTTTTTTATCAGGTAATCGTCTTCCAATTCCGTTGAAAGCGCAAGGGACAGTGTGCCCTGTCTGCCATCAAGAACGTAATCGTAAGAACGGGTGATATACTGATCCGTAGAATCATTGGAGTCTGCAAGAACCGGTGTGATTAGAATCGCACAAAAAACGATAAGAGCGACAATTAGCAGAACCCGGCGCATAGTTCCTTTTGCATTTTTGTCCTATTTCATGATTTCGGGATTTTTTTATCGTGTCATACAATTAGAAAAGATCCAGGTTGTATCACAATTCCAGAACGGTTCGGGGGTTGAATCAATGTACCGGTTTTTTAATCAAGCCGGATTTGCCACGGGTGAATACTTTATCAGCCCTGCAATGCCATTGTACTGGAATGGATGGGCTCCTGATTCTCGTTGTTCTGGTTGCTATCTATGCAGCGATAGCGTTTGTCATTCACCGGAATAAACTCTGGGAAGAGCACATCGTCTTTTATGGCCCTATCATGGCAATCAGGACAAAACATGTCGGGTTCTTCGACAAATTCGCTGCATTCCGCACTTTTTTCAGGATCTACGGGTCTGCCGGTGTCGTTGCGGTCATCATCGTATCCGTTTTTATTACGGTGATGCTCTTCATCTCGATACGCTACACGCTGCTCGTCCAGCCGGAACCCACTGGTATCTATAAACCGCAAAACCTCCTGCTCATACCCGGTCTCAACGAGTATGTACCCTCAACGTTTGCGGTCTGGCTTGCGTTTGTTATTACAATTGCAGTCCACGAGTTCGGGCATGCGATCCTCTGCCGTGTTGAGAACATCAAAGTGCGGACGATGGGTGCGCTTATCGCAGTCATTCCTATCGGGTTCTTTGTAGAGCCTGATGAAGAAGAACTGGAAAAGACAAAAGGCATGCCCAAGGTGCGGATGTTTGGGGCCGGGATCACCAATAACCTTGTTGTTGGTTTTGCCTGTTTTGTGCTGCTCATCCTCTGTATGGGCCTTGTCACTCCGCTGTCCACACCGGTTATTCATGGAATTTACAAGAACTATCCGGCAGAAAATTCAGGAGTACCCACCGGCTCTCTGGTGACTGCAATCAATGGTGTACCCATCTCAAGCCGTGGTGATATCACCAACATTTTAAACACCACAAAACCCGGTGAAACACTTACACTCACTGTTGAGAAAAATCAAATCATTAAGGATTACCCCCTCACGCTTGCGGCATGGCCTCCTGCGTATGCCGGCCCATTGACTGGATTTATGGGTGTGCAGTACTATGACGGTGATTCCGTCAAGTCAACGATAGGGGGTATGCTCTCTCCACTTGGATTTTTCCAGTTCCTTATCATCCCTTTTGCAAATGACACAAGTATCCAGTTTCTCCGCATTTTAGCGTTTGACACACCTGAAACTTCCTATTACCAGGTGCCTTTTTACGGATTCTGGGATATGATTCACCTGCTCTTCTGGTGTGCCTGGATCAATCTCAATGTGGGGATATTCAATGCAATACCGATGTTGCCTCTCGATGGCGGTTATATCTTCAAAGAAGGTGTAGACCGGCTCCTCGATCGTCGCGGGCTTTTAAAATATTCCGGGTACGTGACCGGGGCTGTCTCCTACCTGATGCTGGTCGTTTTAGTATCGCTAATTGCACTGCCCTATGTGCTCCATATGTGAACCGGCAGAAACACAGGTTTGATCCTACTGGGTTCATCACCCTTTTTTTCGCAGGTTTGTGGAATTCATTTGCTGCCAGCATACCGTTTTGCTGCACCGGTGATCTTTTTTTAGTGCGGTGATTTTTGGTGCGCTGACCGCCGGAGTTCTTACGGAGTTACAACTATTGTTCAGATGATGGGAAAAAAGAGATAAAACAGATGAAGGGGTTACACAGCCGGTGGGACAGCGTTATCTTCTTTTTCTGCGTCGATTGCAAGCTTGCGTTTGCTGGTATCTTTGAGTTCATCTACTGATACTTTGGGGACTGCATCCTTGATCTCTTTTAAGATTGCGTTCACTTCTTCGCGCTGAGGCATATCGCCAAGGATACTTTCGTCCATCACAGGCCGGCCCACAATCTCTTCTGATGTCTCTTCAGTTGCCCCAAGGAATTTTGCACCCTGCCGGATCAATTGCGAGAGCTCGAACGGGAAGATGATCTTGGTTGCCTGTCCGTTGGCCATATTCTTGAGCGCGTTTAACGTGAGCACGGTCATTGCCCGGTTGTCGAGCGGTGCGGCACCCACTGAAAGTATCCGAAGTCCCTGTGCTTCTCCCTGCGCCTGTAAGATCCGCGAGAGTCGCTCACCTTCTGCTCTCAGCACCTTGCTCTGCCGTTCACCTTCGGCTTCAAGGATCATGGACTGCCGGAGACCTTCTGCCTTGAGAATTGCAGAACGTTTATCTCCATCCGCCCTCAGGATTGCCGCACGCCGTGCACGTTCTGCAGCGGTCTGTTCGGTCATTGCGTTTTTCACCGCCGCAACAGGATCGACTTCTTTTATCTCCACTCTCTCGACCTTGACCCCCCACTGGTCGGTCTCCCGGTCGAGAATATCCCGGAGTTTCATGTTGATCACGTCCCGGTTGTAGAGCACTTCATCGAGCTCCATATCCCCGATGATTCCCCTCAAGCTGGTCTGGGCGAGCATAACTGTCGCCAGCCTGTAATTAGTGACTTCGAAGAATGCTTTCTCCGGGTCGATAACCCTTACGTACACGATCGCATCCACATTGGTAGGCGAGTTATCTTTAGTGATCACTTCCTGGCTGGGGACATCCATTACCTGTGTGCGGAGATCTAGTTTGATCACTTCGCTGACAAACGGTACTATCCAGCGGAAACCGGGATTCATCCGCCCCACATACTGGCCGAGACGGATATGGAGTCCCTGTTCGAATGGCTGGACAATGACGACACCTCGTGCAAAAATGATGACTATGACAAGGATTAGGAATATGATGATAAGTGTTTCGAAAAATGCCATGTTATTACACCTCTTCAACTACGATATGTACACCCTGGGAACTTACCACTTTTACCCGCTTTCCGGACGGGATTGTGGCTCCGGTTGAGCGTGCGCTCCATTCCGTACTGCCGATCACGACTTTACCGGAGATGGTAGTCGGATCCACGGATTTCTGTACCAGCCCCTCCATACCGACCAGTGAGTCCCGGCTGATGGTAGTCGGACTCTTGTCCGGTGTAATCTTTCCATACATCCAGACCGTAAAACCGGCAGCACAAATGGCGGTCACAATACCGATTATGCCCCCCGCCCATGGGTTTGAGATGTCCACACCCATGAGTTGCAGGATTCCTAAAATAATCAGCACTGTAGCAGGTACAGTAGCAAAAAAACCCGGGCTGTATACTTCAACAAGAAGAATCAGAGCTCCGGCGACAATGAGCAGCCATCCAAAGGATAACCCCAAATCAGGAAGTACCATGTTTAATGATCAGAGTGTGCAGATAAAATGGTATTGGGAATTTCTGGCTGTGAATGATTAATATCAGAAAATGTTGAGGGAATTTTTTTGTTGGGCGCGGGGAATATTTGTGATTTGGGACCGTTTCATCTCTTCCGAGTGAATTGGAATGTTCATGGAATTTAGGGCTCATACAGACCGGAAGTACCTCCCCCCAACATTTTCCACGAATCATCAAATTGCTTTTTCCAGGTACCGTTTCAGGTTAAAAAAGACATAGAGCGGGATGTTCAATAAACCCTCATCCAGCCGGACATTGGAGAGCGAAGTACGGATCGCACACGGAACAGCATATTTTTCCCTGAATACCTTCAGGCTTCGCGCCTGCAAATTCTCGCCCGCCTTTACTTCAAGAGGAAAGATATGCAGACCCTCTGAAAAAACAAAATCTACTTCGGCAGTTGCACCGGACGTCCAATAATAGATATGATGAAAACTCATTGCCGACAACTCCTGCAATACGTACTGCTCGGTAAGTGCCCCGGAAAACTCAAAAAAAATGCGTGTGCCCCCGGTAATCGCCTTTGGGGACAGTCCGCTCATCACCCGCAACAGCCCGATATCGAGATGGTACAGCTTAAACGCCCGCAAATCCTCGTAGGCTTGTAATGGCAGGGCAGCGTTTGTCACTCGTCCTACTTTTTGCAACAGACCACTATCTAAAAGCCACAGGAGGGCATCTTCATATTCCCGTGCCCGTGCACCTTCCTTAACCAACCCATAGACAAATTTTTTGCTCTCTTTTGCCAGCTGTGAGGGCACGCTGTTCCACAGGTACCGGAGTTTTGGCACTGTGGCCACAGGCGCATGCTTTGAAAAATCCTGCTGGAATGCATCCAGTATCGCACGCTGTTTTTCTTCAACTTCGGTAAAATCCCGGTGCAGAAGCCATGCATTCACAGCTGCAGGCATACCCCCGATGACAAAATACAATTTTAAATAATCCGTCAGTTTAAGGACAAAGGGTTGCGAAAGTGCAACAAGACTGGTCTTTTCGATGAACCGGACCAACTCCTCTTCATGGTTTGCAACAAGAAATTCTTCGAATGTTAACGGTTGTAAGGTCAAAAAGCCAACTTTTCCAACGGGAAATGATGTGCCCGAATGGAGTGCTACACCCAATAGAGAGCCCGCACAGCAGATGGGATATTCAGGGGCGTTTTCGGCGAAGTATTTGAGGGCAGTTAATGCTCGGGGGGCTTCCTGTACTTCGTCAAAGATTAGTAAGGTTTTTTCCGGGATGATCTTTTTCCCGTGGAGTGCCCCTAGCATGTCGATGATTCTTGTCGGCTCAAGGTTCCCTTGAAAAATTTCGTTTAAAGATGGCGTGTTCTCAAAATTGAGGTACACCACATCTTCAAATGCAGTTTTGCCAAATTCTGTTAACAGCCAGGTTTTGCCCACCTGCCGGGCACCCCGGACGATTAATGGCAGTCTCCCTGGTCTTGACTTCCACTCGATTAATTTTTCCATAAGATTGCGATATATATAAATCACCCGCTCACATTATTCGAACCTGATTGTGCTAAGTTCATCACGTTTTTAGCGCATTTAATGGTTGTGCATTACACAATAATTGAAGATGAATGCGAAGCCAGCGAGGGAGTTGAGCATGTGAGACGGTGTAGGGGGACTTTTTCCCCTTTGTTCTTGTTACCCCCACCGGGGGCTCTCCCATTACGGGCTTATCGTCAAACATCAACATCGAAGACCGGTGCACATAATCCCTATTTGATCACTGATGCCGATGCTTAACCGGGTAGATCTAAATAGGCGCCGTTGTTCCTGCCAAACCCGGATGTGGCGCCGGATGCCGGAAGTGATCTTAACAATCTCCATTTTGGATGATTGGAGTTGTAGACGGGACCGTTATAAAAACGTAATTCTTCAATTAAAAAATTCCCCATAGCCAATTTCCACGCGGGTTGGGAGGGCATTCAGATGATTAAACCAAAATTATTTCCGGAGCATCGCGATCTTTGAACCAACCGGTACACCGCCAACCTCCAGTGCAATTGGCCCGCACTTTGCCGCCATCAGGTAAGCAACGGGAGGCAGGTTCTCCATCTCCGAGAGAGACTCGAAGTTCGCCATGCCTTTTGCAATGATAATTGTACAATGCTTAATCGCGTTCCTTAAATCATCGGGAATATTTTCCATGCAGATGCCAATCTCTGCCCCGCCTCCGGTTGTCGTGAGGCAGTCCACAATAAAATCGAGGTGTAAGTCCCACGCATCCTGCAAGGTGGCATCGTTGAGGGCGGGCGCATCCTTGACTGCCAGGGTCACATGAGCGCCCTGATTTTTTAAGTATTTGATGAGCAGCCGGTCGAGAACAATCTCACCACAGTTGTCGCTTAAATACACAACGCGGGTGCAGAGCGGGAGTATCGCATCTGTATCATCAATTGTCAGGCCTTTTGCAAATTCCCCCTCGAAAAACCGTAAAAAATCTTCTGAAACCGTGTGCCCCTTCACGCCATAATCAAACGTGTTGGCAATGACTGCTGCAAGCACGTGATCCCGAAACGTAACCAGATCGCCCTGCACCTTTATGCAGACTTCAATTGCCTGGT
>JAURZP010000345.1 GCA_030653335.1 Methanoregula sp.
AACTCCGATCAGTGATTGGGTATCACACGACAATAACCTGATAAAACCGATATATACTCTCATTTTTTTCTTTTTTTCCGACGATAATTTTCCAATACCCCGTGATCCGCATTCCGTTAGCATTTTCCGCCCGGATGACCTGTAATATTGGGGCAATTTATCCACATCAGCAAAGGCATTGGCAGCGATTGCTGGGCATCGTTTCCATTCGATTTTCGACAATCGGGGGATAATACAGGCGATTTTTTCACAGGGATCCAATCGGGGCGGTTTATGGGGTTTTCCGGACAGGCTGAAATAAAAACCGGGGTCAAAATGAAGAGATTGGGGATGAGATTATCCGACCTTCATAAAAACTGCTGGCTGAAGAAGAAAACAGATGGTTTTATCGCGGATAGTGATGGTGCATCAAGTTTTTGCGTGCATAAAAATAATTTTTTAGATTACTTCGAGTAACATTACTAGCTATCATGCACCATCACATCATAACCACAAACAGAGCGATCGTTGCTGCGAGAAGAATGATACTGTGCTTGAACCCGGCAAGGATACTGTTTGAGCTAAACTGCCCGGCCATGATCCCGGAGAAGGTTGCAAGGATTATCCCGATGCGGAACATGTCAGAGAGGTTGCCAGCCATATCGACATTCACATTCATCCCTTTGAAGGCGGAAAGGAACGGCACGTTCAGCTGGTATGCCGTATACAAATAGATACCAAACGAGAGGTAAATGATCATCACATAGATGATCGTCGTATTCGACCGCTCCCGTTTAAGCCGGAGATAATATTCAAAATCCGTAATGGCAATGATGAAGATCTGGCGGAGGTTAGTGGTGATCTCACTCGCACGAACAAGCAGCGAGATCGCACGTTTCACGGACACAAGACCGATCCTTTCTTCCATCTTCACCAAGGCGGAATTGACATAAGCACCCGACTCGATATCCCGCGAGGCAACGGAAAGCTCGGAGCTCAGCACACCCAGCTTCGCCCCGGCTATCCGGTGAATTGCCTCGTGCAGCGTAATCCCGATATCTTTCATATCAGAGAGTTCCCGGAGGAAATCCGGCAGGTGGGCTTCAATATTCTGCACGTACCAACGCCTTCCTTCATAGGAGACAGCAATGGGTGCCATGAACCCCATGACCATAAGGCAGAGAACGGTCTCCATCACGTCGTGGGGTATCAAGGCATCAAAGCCCCCACTAAACCAGAACCCGGCAATGATCCCG
>JAURZP010000347.1 GCA_030653335.1 Methanoregula sp.
GTTCTGTGAACTTATCCCCATCATCGGATCATCTGTTGCTTTTATCCTTATCGGCGCTTATGCCCAGGCACTGGGTGATACCCGCGGGGTATTGATCCTGTTTTTCTTAGGGTACCTGATCGTGTCACTTGTTCCGGAGGTCTATGTCCGCCCGGTCCTTGTCGGCAGAAGGGTAAAAATCCACCCGTTGATCATGTTCATTGGCATTGTTGGGGGAATTTTGACCATGGGGCTTGCAGGATTTGTGCTCGGACCGCTCATCATTGTTCTGATTATTACGAGTTACCGCATGTACACTGAAGAGAGAAAAGAACAGAAACGCGCCATCATTGGTTGAGAATTAAAAATATGACGGAATATTTGTTCATGGCGGTAAAAGGGAAAGCATTATACCCTATTTCCAAACACAGGTAATAAGAAATGGCGCAGACTTCTGTTTCTATGCATGGAGTAGTCAAGTCCATGGGACTGGTGTTTGGCGATATCGGAACCAGTCCCATTTATGCGCTTACTGCCATTTTTTTCATCATTCCACCTACACCGCAAAATATCATGGGAATTCTCTCGCTGATTATCTGGACATTGACAACTCTTGTTACCATTCAGTATACCTATCTCGCAATGCACCTCGGTAAGAAAGGTGAAGGAGGGACGATCGTGCTCAAGGAGATCTTACTCCCCCTTTTAAAATCCGGTAACCAGATTGCATTTGTTTCCCTTCTCGCCATTGTCGGTATTGCCCTTTTCATTGGAGATGGCGTCATTACCCCGGCGATTAGTATGCTCTCTGCGGTGGAAGGCATCACTCTTATCCCCGGTTATGAAAATACACCCCAGATAATGCTGATGCTCCTTGCCGGTATCATCGCAATCGGTCTCTTTGCAATACAGGCAAAGGGAAGTGAACGGGTGGCGTGGGCATTTGGACCGGTCATGGTCATCTGGTTTGCTGTACTCGCAGGTGCAGGACTTGTTGCCATCTGGTCAGCACCGCAGGTTCTGCTTGCGATCAACCCGATGTATGGAATCAATTACCTGATCACGCACGGGCTTGAGGGATTTTTAATCCTGTCTTCTGTTATACTCGTTGCCACCGGAGGTGAAGCGCTGTACGCGGATATGGGGCATCTGGGCAGGGAGCCGATTATCAAGGCATGGTATATTGTCTTTGTCGCTCTTGCAGTGAACTATCTGGGCCAGGGTGCATTTTTGATGACACATCCCAATGCGCACAACATCCTCTTTGAGATGATCTTTTCGCAGTTCAAAATCCTGTACATTCCCTTCCTGTTCCTGAGCATCATTGCGACCATCATTGCCTCGCAGGCGATGATCTCCGGGATCTTCTCCATCGTGTACCAGGGAATCACCACCCGCATACTGCCGCTGTTACGGATCGATTATACATCACCACAACTCCGCTCCCAGATCTATATTGATATCGTGAACTGGGCATTGCTCTTTGCTGTTCTCTTTGTCATTGCGATCTTTAAGTCTTCCAATAACCTCACGCACGCTTACGGTCTTGCGGTAAGCGGCACAATGGCAATTACTGCTATCCTTGTTTTGTGGATTCTCATCCTTCGTGGGCAGATCGTTAAGTCCATGATAGCAGTTACAATTCTAGTCATCGCAGTTGTGTTCCTGCTCGCCAACTTCCACAAGATTCCCTATGGGGGTTACTGGTCCCTGTTAATCGCGTTCATCCCGTTCTGTATCATCATGATTTATGTAAACGGCCAGAAGAAACTCGCCGCTACATTAAGCCCGATTCCGCTCGATGATTTTTTAGTAACATTTAATGAAGTTTACAATTCGGTGAACAGGATCTCTGGTACGGCATTATACTTTGCCCGTGACTTCCGTAAATTACCGCAATATGTTCCCCGGATTATGTTTACCAATAATATCGTCTATGATGACAACATTATCATATCGATCATCAGAACCGAACAACCGTTCGGTGTGACATGGGGGTTCACTCGCGAGATCACAAAGGGCTTTTCGATCTTTGAGATATATCTTGGCTATATGGAGATCGTAGATATTGGTAAGATCTTAAAAGAGGCGGAGATTGATGAGAAGACGATCTTCTATGGTATGGAAGATATCATTACGACCCACGTTGTCTGGCGCATCTTTGCTGCAATCAAACGTCTTTCTCCATCTGTTGTCCAGTTCTACAAGCTGCCATCAGATAAGATCCATGGCGTAGTGACTCGAGTGGATATGTAGGATTATTAAAAAAAAAATTACATGAACCGCTCAAACCGATCTTTGGTTACTTTACAGATCGGACATATCTCCGGTGGTTGATTTCTGGCACAGAGATAGCCACATACTTTACACCGCCAGACAGGAAATGCAAGAGAAGCAACAGGTGATGTTGAGAGGGAGAACGTTTGTTTTACCGATTGATTTCCGCGCTCCGATCGCGGGGGACGACGCTCGGGGACGGGTGCAACAACTTTCCTTCCGGATGCAATATCGTCACTGACATACAGGGCACAGTAGCATGCACTAAAGTCATTTAGATCCGGATCCCGGTAATCACAGGGGCAGATGATGTCGCGGTCTGTCTCCATTTTCCCGGATGCAAGCCGGCATGGGCAGGCACGGTACCCATAACGCCGCTCATTTTTCAAAAGGCCGGCAACAAGGTTCTTTGTAAATTCAACATCCGGATTTAGCCGGTAACCACTATCATTCGTTTCTTTTTGCAGGATACGATAGGTTGCTACTACATCATCAGGTTTGATCTCAATGAGCGTCATCTACCGGAATTCCTCCCTGATTTCCTGCTCCTTAAAACCGACAACACCTTTTTTATTATTGATGACAAGAGTGGGAAACGAGCCTGCAGGGTTAAAGCGCTCGACCGTATTCATGGCATCATCCTGCTCCTTTCCTTCAAGGAGATCGACAAACGTGTAATCGAATTCGACACCC
>JAURZP010000350.1 GCA_030653335.1 Methanoregula sp.
GGGCTTATCGGGGGTACAGTGCTGCTGTACGGTTTAGCGTATTATCTCAAAGGCCGGGACAAAATCTGGTATCCCGCAGTACTTCTTGTCGGAGCAATTTGTTTTTCAGGAATCCTGTACCTCGCAGCACCCCAGATCTATAACCTTCTCATTTCATCCCTTTTCGCCTTCTTCGGCCAGCAACCGGTAACCGAAACCGTGCAGGAAGCGAGAGGCTGGTCACTCGATCATGCGTGGATGTCGTTCAATTACGGGCTCATCCTGTTTGTCGGAGGAATACTGGTCATGCTCTATAACAACGGGAAAGATGAGCACCCTCACCAGGTCTTTGCACTGGTCTGGTCACTTGTCCTGTTCTTCTCGACATGGCAGCACGTCCGGTACGAATATTACCTTGCAATAAATATCGCCCTCATGGCAGCGGTCTGCACAAGTTTTGTTTTCGGCAGGACTTGGTCGGAAATTTATCCGAGGATAGCGAGCAGCAGGAAGAACATCCACCCGTCAGAAACAAAGGAACAACCAAAAGATAAATCCCCAAAAGGAAAGCACCAGAAGAAAGATCCGGGGAAAACTGAAAAGATTCCTGCCTTCACCTATCTGATTGTAATCCTTGCCATCATTACCGCCGGAACAGGAATTCTCTTCGCATATACTTCCGCATCCTACAGTTACACCAATGCGGTGAGCAATCCCTTCAACATGAATGCGGACTGGCGGGAATCGCTGGAATGGCTGGGGAATAATTCCCCTGAAACCGGCCTGGATTATCTTACCATCTATGATCCCAAGACGTTCCATTACCCGGAAAAGGCATATGGTGTCATGTCCTGGTGGGACTACGGGCATATGATTACCTACATTTCAAAACGGATTCCCAATGCCAATCCGTTCCAGCAGGGTGTATCAGGAGATACCGGGGCTGCTGCATATTTCGTTTCAACATCAGAAGAACATGCCAATGCGATGCTGGACAAACTCGGTACGCGGTACGTGGTTACTGATATCGAGATGGATTCCGGTAAATTCCCCGCTATGGCAACGTGGTATAATCCGTCCCTTGCTGCGGATCCGTACATGAAAACCATGTTTGTTCCCGCTCAGAATGATCCGAACCGATTGGAACCACGACTTCTGAACACGCTGCAATATTATTTGACCATGGTTTCCCGGCTTCACAACTTTGATGGATCGATGACTCCGGCGACTGGGGTTTATTATATCGAATATGTCGATCCGAGTATCACCAATGTATCGTTGCCGGTCATCACCAATGGGGTCTTGACGAATGCATCTGATGCTTTACAGCGAGTCGAACAATATAATCTGAAGGCACCGGCCGGTTATCATGCAATAGCTCTTAGTGCATCGCTGGTTGATCCAGTGGGAGATATCCCGGCACTACGCCACTACCGGCTTATCCACGAATCACCAACAAATGTGTTCAATGCAAAGACACCGGATGTAAAATACGTCAAGGTTTTTGAGTATGTCAAAGGGGCACACATCAAGGGGACCGGTATCATTGAACTGAATCTTGT
>JAURZP010000363.1 GCA_030653335.1 Methanoregula sp.
TATCCTTGTCCGTGTCGCGTGTTGGTTTCTGGAACAGTCATCTGTTCCAAAAGCTCGGATTAATCTTAAAAATTCGTGTCGCAATCAGAATAACCTACACGCAAAAAAAGGATTGATTAACACATGCCAAAAATTAACAGACCCCGCCGTGGTTCTCTTGCATTCAGCCCGAGAAAGCGTGCAAAGAGCCCAATCCCGAAATACCAGTCGTGGCCCAATACCGATGGCGCACCGATGCTGCAGGGATTTGCCGGATACAAAGTAGGTATGACGCATGTTATCATGGTAGATGACCACAAGAGCAGTCCGACCGAGGGAAAGGAGATTATGGTGCCCGTCACTGTTATTGAAATCCCCTTAATGAAAGTCGCTGCGATTCGTGCCTATTCCTTTGATACATACGGTAAACACGCCCTGACTGAAATCTGGGCAGAACCGCTCGATGCAGTTCTTGGACGCAGGATCACCATGCCCAAGGATTACGACAAAGAAGCCGCGCAGAAGAAATTTGAAGATGCAATAAATGCCGGCATTGTTGCAGAGATCCATGCGATTACCTACACGCAACCCGCAGCCTTAACAGGAGTACCAAAGAAAGTCCCCGACCTGATGGAAATCAAAGTTGGTGGTGGCGACATTAAGAAACTGTTTGAATTTGCCCAGAGCCTTTTAGGAAAAGAGGTCGCGTTAAACAACGTCCTCCAGACCGGTTCGTATGCGGATATTACCGCAATCACGACCGGTAAAGGTACCCAGGGCGCTGTAAAGCGCTGGGGTATCGCACTGCGCAAACGCAAGCACTCCCGCGGCAAGAAAGAACGACATATCGGAACTCTTGGACCCTGGAATCCCCACCATGTACGGTGGCAGGTTCCCCAGATCGGCCAGCTGGGATTCCAGCAGCGCACAGAATTCAACAAGCGGATCTTAAAAGTCAGCGATAATGCGAGTGAGATCACCCCCGCAGGTGGTTTTCTCCATTATGGTGTCTTAAAGAGCCCGTATGTTCTGGTCAAGGGATCGATACCCGGCCCGGTCAAGCGTCTTATACGTATCCGCCCGGCGATTCGTCTCGGTGAACATGTGATCAGGATGCCGACAATCCAGTTTGTGAGCGTCCAGAGCAAGCAGGGGTGATCAGAGATGAAAGCACAGGTTAAAACCATTGAAGGTGGCGTTGTAAAAGACATTGAACTTCCGGAACACTTCTCAGAAGCTTACCGCCCCGATCTGATCAAAAAGGCAGTCATGGCCCTCCAGAGCACCCGCAGGCAGCCGCACGGGACCAACCCGTTTGCCGGTATCTGCTCGTCAGCAGTAGGCTGGGGAAGTGGTCGCGGTTCATCGCACGTGCCCCGTATCAAGAACGGTTCACGGGCAGCCAAAGTTCCACAGGCAAAGGGCGGACGTGAAGCACACCCCCCGAAAGTAGCCAAAATCCTGATCAAAGAGATCAACCAGAAGGAAAAACAAAAAGCATTCCGCTCAGCAGTTGCAGCAAGCATCTGCGAGGAGCTCATCAGGGGAAGAGGCCACATCTTTGATGGAGCAGCCCCGTTTGTCCTTGAAGATAAGTTTGAGTCTCTTGACAAGACATCAGATGTCATTACTGCACTTACCACCGCAGGACTCTATGGAGATGTCGAGCGGTCAAAGGACAGCAGAAAGGTCAAAGCCGGAAGAGGCAAGATGCGTGGTCGCCGCTTCAAGCAGCGAAAGAGCCTGCTCATCGTCACCTCCGGAACACCGCTGCGGGCAGCACGCAACCTGTCCGGTGTCGATGTAGTGACCGTCGATCAGTTGAATGTTGAGCATCTTGCACCCGGTATGCTGGCAGGACGCTTAACCGTGTGGACAGAAAGTGCTCTCGTTCGTCTGGAGGGGAGATAAATGGTTCTGAAATACCCGTTTGTAACTGAGAAGGCGATGGTCCTTTTAGAGAACCAGAGCAAACTCCAGTTCCTTGTCAACCGTCAGGCAACAAAGATCTCAATCAAGCGCGAGATCGAAAAGACGTTTGGGCAGAACGTAAAAAGCGTTCGAACCCTTATGAACATGCATGGCGAAAAGAAAGCCATCGTGAGCTTTGAGAACGATAAAGCAGCCGAGGAAATTCTGAGCCGGCTTGGCATAATGTAGGTGTGGAAAAATGGGACATAGAATCACAACACAAGCCCGCGGCAAGGGAGGCCCGACATACCGTGCACCATCCCACCGTTACAAAGCAGAGTTGAAACACATCGGTGATGATACACAAAATATCACCGGAAGTGTCATCGATATCGAACACGACCCGGCCCGCAATGCACCGATTGCACTCGTCAAACTCGAGAGCGGACCCAAGGTCTATATGCTTGTGACTGAAGGGCTCGGAATCGGAGAAGTCATCACCTGGGGGTCCAGTGGTGTAGTGAAGAACGGAAACTCACTCACTCTCCAGCACCTCCCGACCGGTACCTATATCTGCAATATCGAAGCCCGGCCCAATGATGGTGGTAAGTTTGTCAGGGCGTCCGGTGTCCAGGCAGTTGTCGTTGATAAAATCGAAGACCGGGTCGGCATCCGGATGCCGAGTGGCAAGACCAAATGGTTCAACCACCGCTGCCGGGCAACTGTCGGCATTGTAGCCGGTGGCGGCCGCGTAGACAAGCCGTTTGTGAAAGCAGGCAACAAGCACCATAAGATGCAGAACACCGCATCCAACTGGCCACGTGTCCGTGGTGTTGCAATGAACGTCATCGACCACCCGTTCGGTGGCGGTGGACATCAGCACCCGGGTCGCCCGAAGACCATTGCAAGAGGCACATCTCCAGGCAGGACTGTCGGACATGTGGCGGCACGCAGGACAGGTAAGAGCAGGAAGTGAAGGGTATGGCAGCACCTAAAAAGACACAAAAGAGAATGCCAAGAAGGCGTGAGGAGTTCACCTATCGCGGCTTTACTATCGACGAGCTCAAGGCAAAGGGAATCAACGAACTCCTCCCTTTAATGCCTTCCCGTCCACGCCGCAAGGTTGTACGCGGTTTCTCCCGCGGGGAAGAGACATTACTTGCAAAGGTTCGAAGTGGCGATGAGAAAGTCAGGACACACCTCCGTGAAATGCTTGTCATGCCGGAAATGATCGGAAAGACGATTGAGATCTATAATGGCAAGGAGTTCATAAAAGTGGAATTCCAGCCTGAGTCTGTCTTCCACTACCTCGGAGAGTTTGCACTGACCAGAAAGAGGATCTCTCACGGAAGCGCCGGTATCGGTGCAACACGAGGAAGCAAGTACGTTCCGCTGAAGTGATGGAAATGGCACGAACTGATTATTCACTGAAAATCAAGGGCGACGAGATAGCCAGAGGAAAGGCAAATGAATTAAACATGTCTCCCAAGCATTCGATTGAAATTGCCACGTTCATCAGGCATCAGCACGTGAACGATGCAATTGCATACTTAAACCAGGTTGTCACCCTGAAAAAGGCGATTCCGTTCCGGCGCTTTAACCGGAACGTTGCGCACAAGCGTGGTCTTCCCGGTAACTGGGATGCAGGCAGGTTTCCGGTAAAGGCTTCAAAGGCCTATATCCGCCTCCTTGAATCGGTAAAGAAGAATGCCGAGTATATTGGACTCGACCCGGAAAACTTAGAGATCATCCATGCCACGGCAAGCCGCGGCCGGGCCCAGAAGGCATTTTTCCCAAGGGCAATGGGAAGAGCAACCCCAAAGGTCCGCGAATCTGTGAACCTCGAAGTTATCGTCCGCGAGGTGGCTTAAATGGCAGTCGAGAGAAAATTTATTTCTGAGGGTGTAAGAAAAGCCCGCGTTGAAAAATACCTTTCAAAGGAACTCAAACGCGCGGGATACGGCGGTATGGACATTGCAAGGACCCCTCTGGGCACGCAGGTCACAATCTTTGCCGAGAAGCCCGGTATCGTGATTGGTAAGGGCGGAAAACTCGTCCACCAGCTCACACTGGATCTCGCCCAGAACTACGGTGTTGAATCCCCGCAGATCGAGGTACAGCAGGTTACAAATCCCAGCTTCAATGCCCAGATCATGGCAGAACGGCTCGCAAATGCTCTGGAGAGGGGCTGGTACTTCCGCAAGGCAGGCACCAGCATCCTGCGCCGGGTAATGGAATCCGGTGCACTGGGCTGTGAAGTCGTGATTGCCGGTAAGCTGACCGGCGCACGTGCGCGCACCCAGAAGTTTACCGAGGGCTACATCAAGCACTGCGGTGAACCGAGCAACACGATCGTTGAGAAAGGCTACGCAGTGGCCATCAAGAAACTCGGCGTTATCGGTGTTCAGGTCAAGCTGGTTCCCGGTGGCGCAAAGATGCCCGATCATTTCACCATCATCGAGCAGAAGAAGAAGGCCCCGGCACCAGCAGCTCACGTTACCAGCATTGGTGATTTGGAGTC